>DQGF01000273.1:15444-15596 GCA_003525045.1 Pseudomonas sp.
CCGGAGCCGATCCACATCAGCCAAATCTGATGGGTATAAACCCCAAGCGCTGAAATCAGCAGACCACCGCACCAGCACAGTGCCGACACTACACCGGCCTTGCGCGGACCGGCGTGTTCCAGCCAGCCGCCCCAGATCGCTGCCGAGCAGCC
>DQGF01000273.1:15888-16036 GCA_003525045.1 Pseudomonas sp.
CCCCAGATCGCTGCCGAGCAGCCGAGGAAAATAAAAAACAGGGTGTAGATCCAGCCGAGCATCGAGATCGGCCAGTCGCATTGAGACGAAAAGACTTGAGTGATGAAGCTCATGTCTGGCGCGCAGGTCACTGCCTTGGTCACGCCCA
>DQGF01000566.1 GCA_003525045.1 Pseudomonas sp.
AGGATTTCCCGCTTCGGCGGAACAACTTTGCCCAGCCGATGCATGGTGAAGACGTATTGAGCCATGGAGAACCTTGGGTCAGTGACTGATGAATGATTAGAGCGCGGGCGATGCCCGGCCAGACTGTGCGCGTTGACCGCTTGATGTGGACCAATGCGTGCGCGCTGAAAAAAGTCTGATTCTAGGAGCTGGAACGCTCCCGCGTAACCGGCAAAGCTACCTTAATGACGGGAGGCAGTCCAGCCGGGCGGGGCTGGCACTTTGCCACAACTCAAGGCATGCTAGCCGCCCTTCGGGCGTCCGGCTTATAGTGCACGTCGCGCCAGTCCAGCCAAACCGCAGGATTTCAGTTTGTCTAACGCCACTCCGCCAGCTTCCGTGAGCGCACTTAATCCTGCGACCGGCTCGCCCCTGCGCGGAACCTTGAAGGGCGCACTGGCAACACTGGTTCTGCTGCTGCTCGCCCTGCTCTTCTGGCAGTTGCTGGATCAACTTCGCGAAACCCAGAAAAACCAGCGTCAGTACACCATCGATTACACCGCCGACCTGGCCTCGCAAGTCAGTCTGAACATGGCGTTGAACGCGCAGATGGCCCTCAACCTGCTACCGATCGTCGAACAACCGCAAAGCGCCGACGAACAGCAGACCCTGCTGCGCAGGCTGCAACAGTCCTTGCCCGACCTGCGCAGCCTGGCATTGCTCAGCCCCTCCGGGAAAATCCTCAGCGACAGTGCCGCCGACAGTCAGGACGGCGACTACCTGAGCGACCTGGTCCGACGCAGCCGCGCCCAGGCCCACTATTTCAGCAATGCCGATGACGGCTCGGTGCATCTGCTGTTGCATCAAGCCAGCGGCAGTTCCCGTGGTTACTGGGCTTTGCGCTTGACGCCGACGTTTTTCACGTCACTGACCAAACAAAACGAAGCCGGTATCCGCCCTCTCTGGCTGGTGGAAAACCGCATCGATCACCAGATCATCAGCCGCGATCAGACGCTGCCCATGACCAAGCCAAGCGTGCTGACCCAGGACGAGCTGGCCAACAGCGTGTTGACGGTTCCCCTGAGCAGCAGCGATTGGCAAATGCGCGGGCTGTTCGATCGACAACGCGTGATTGAACAACTGCTGCCGGCGTTCATCGGCAAATGCCTGCTGGGCCTGGCCCTCTCTCTGCTGCCGTTCATCGCACTACTGAACGTGCGCCGCCGTCAACGCCAGCTGCATGAAGGCCGCCGGCGCTATCAGGATATTTTCGAAGGCACCGGAGTCGCTCTGTGCGTACTTGACGTGTCCGGACTCAAGAGCTGCTTCGACAACGCCCGGCTGCACAGCAACGAACAACTGCAGGCGTGGCTGGCGATCCCGGAACAACGTCAGCAACTGCTACGGGAACTGCGCATCACCGAGGTCAACCAGGTCGCCCTGCAACTGCTCAACGTAACTTCCACCGAACACGCCTGGAACCTGCTGATCGAAGGCAATCCGCGAGACGGTAATGCCATTGGCAATCAAGTACTCGAAGCGGTGCGCAATCAGCAGAAGCAGCTTGAACTGGAAATCCAGCTCCAGGACGCCAATGGCCGCGACCAACACCTGTGGCTGGTGCTGCGCCTGCCTGAAGACCCGGACGACTGTCCTGCGGTGATCCTGAGCATCACCGATATCACCAGCCGCAAGCTGATCGAACTGTCGCTGTTGGAGCGCGAGGGTTTCTGGTCCGACGTGGTGCGCACCGTGCCGGATCATCTGTACGTGCAAGACGTGATCAGCCAGCGAATGATCTTCAGCAACCACCACCTGGGCCAGACACTCGGTTACAACCGTACCGAATTAGATCAGATGGGCGAGTACTTCTGGGAAATTCTGCTGCACCCCGAAGATGCCGATTTCTATCATCGCTCGCGTCAAACCCAGCGACAGGCCGGTTACCGACAATTGCTGCAGTGCCAACTGCGCTTCCGCCACCGGGACGGCAAATGGCGCCGGTTCGAGATCCGCGAACAGGCCCTGGCGCGGGACACGCACGGTCAGGTCAGCCGAATCATAGGCGTCGCCAAGGACATCACCGAACAGATCGAAGCCAGTGAATCCCTGCGCGACAGCGAACAGCGTTACCGGATGCTCGCTGAAAGCATCAGCGATGTGATTTTCTCCACCGACAGCAAGATCGCACTCAATTACGTCAGCCCGTCGGTTCACGCCGTGTTGGGTTACGACGCCGACTGGATTTTTCAGAACGGCTGGCAATCGACCATTGCCAACCCGCAACAGCTGAGCGGCATTTACAGCCTGCTGGACAGGGTCAGCAAGGCGCTGGACAAACCTGAGCAACTGACCTTGTTGCGCAGTCAGGTGCAGACCCAGTTGTTCCTGTTCGATTGCCTGCGTGCCGACGGGCGCAAGATCCCCATCGAGCTGCGGCTGGTGCTGGTCTGGGATCAACACGGTGCGTTCGAAGGCGTGCTGGGCGTCGGTCGCGACATCAGCCAGCAACGCCGGGCCGAGAAAGACCTGCGCATGGCGGCAACTGTATTTGAGCACTCCACTTCGGCGATCCTGATCACCGATCCGGCCGGCTACATCGTCCAGGCCAACGAAGCGTTCAGCCGCGTCAGCGGATATGCCTTGGAACAGGTGCTCGATCAACTGCCGAACATGCTGACCGTCGACGACCAGCAGGAAGCCCATCTGCGCTATGTGCTCAAGCAATTGCACCAGCACAGCACCTGGGAAGGCGAAGTCTGGCTCAAACGACGCAATGGCGAACATTACCCGGCCTGGGTCGGGATTACCGCAGTGCTGGACGACGAAGGCGATCTGGCCAGCTATGTGTGTTTCTTCAGCGACATCAGCGAGCGCAAGGCCAGTGAACAGCGGATTCACCGCCTCGCCTATTACGACGCCCTGACCCACCTGCCCAACCGCACACTGTTCCAGGATCGCCTGCATACGGCACTGCAATCGGCCGAGCGACAGAAATCCTGGGTAGTGCTGATGTTCCTCGACCTGGACCGCTTCAAGCCGATCAACGACTCCCTGGGCCACGCCGCCGGCGATCGCATGCTCAAGGAAATGGCCACGCGCCTGCTCGGTTGCGTCGACGATGACGACACCGTGGCGCGCATGGGCGGTGATGAATTCACTTTGCTGCTGCAACCACGGGTCAACCGCGAAATCGCGCTGAACAGGGCGATTCATGTGGCGGAACAGATTCTCGCCAGCCTGGTGAAACCGTTCGTCCTCGAAGGTCGCGAGTTCTTCGTCACCGCCAGTATCGGGATCGCCTTGAGTCCTCAAGATGGCAACGAGCTCAGTCAGCTGATGAAAAACGCCGACACCGCGATGTACCACGCCAAGGAGCGCGGCAAGAACAACTTCCAGTTCTATCAGGCGGACATGAACGCCAGCGCCCTGGAGCGCCTGGAGCTGGAAAGCGACTTGCGCCATGCGCTTGAGCAAAACGAATTCGTTCTGTACTACCAGCCGCAGTTCAGCGGTGACGGCAAACGCCTGACCGGCGCCGAAGCCTTGCTGCGCTGGCGTCATCCGCGGCGCGGTCTGGTGCCGCCGGGAGATTTCATACCGGTGCTCGAAGAGCTGGGTCTGGTGGTGGATGTCGGCGACTGGGTGATCAGCGAGGCCTGCCGTCAACTCAAGACCTGGCATCAGGCCAAAGTGCGAGTGCCGAAGGTCTCGGTGAATATTTCGACCCGCCAGTTCTCCGACGGACAGCTCGGTACGCGGATTGCCACCATCCTCAAGGAGACCGGCCTGCCGCCGGCATGCCTGGAGCTGGAACTGACCGAAAGCATCCTGATGCGCGAAGTCAGCGAAGCGATGCAGATTCTTGCCGGGTTGAAAAACCTCGGGCTGAGCATCGCGGTCGACGACTTCGGCACCGGTTACTCATCGCTCAACTACCTCAAGCAATTCCCGATCGACGTGCTGAAAATCGACCGCACCTTCGTTGACGGCCTGCCGTCGGGTGAACAGGACGCGCAGATTGCCAGGGCGATCATTGCCATGGCCCACAGCCTGAATCTGGCGGTGATTGCCGAAGGTGTGGAAACCCATGAACAGCTCGACTTCTTGCGTGAGCATGGGTGCGATGAGGTGCAGGGGTATCTGTTTGGCCGCCCGATGCCGGCGAGCCGGTTTGAGGCACAGTTCAGTAATGATGCGCTCTTCATGTTTGATTGATTGGAGCTGATAGCTTCCAATCAATCAAACATGAAGAGCGCTGCAAGCTTCAAGCCTCAAGCTTCAAGCTTCAAGCTTCAAGCTTCAAGCTTCAAGTCAGGGGGAATCGGCTTTTACTTGCCGCTTGTGGCTTGCAGCTTGAAGCCCGCTTATCCACAACCTGATTGTGTTTCATATCCCTTCTAAAAGCGGTTGGGTTAGAATGCCCCCCTTTTCTGCCCCGATCCTTGAGGACCGCCATGTTCAGCCGTGATTTGACTATTGCCAAGTACGACGCCGATCTCTTTGCCGCCATGGAGCAAGAAGCTCAGCGCCAGGAAGAGCACATTGAGCTGATCGCTTCGGAAAACTACACCAGCCCTGCGGTGATGGAAGCTCAAGGCTCGGTACTGACCAACAAGTACGCCGAAGGCTACCCGGGCAAGCGCTACTACGGTGGTTGCGAGTTCGTCGACGTGGTCGAGCAACTGGCCATCGATCGTGCCAAAGAACTGTTCGGCGCCGATTACGCCAACGTTCAGCCGCACGCCGGTTCGCAAGCCAACAGCGCCGTTTACCTGGCCCTGCTGCAAGCGGGCGACACCATCCTGGGCATGAGCCTGGCTCACGGTGGTCACCTGACCCACGGTGCCAGTGTTTCCTCCTCCGGCAAGCTGTACAACGCCGTTCAGTACGGCATCGACGGCAACGGCCTGATCGACTACGACGAAGTCGAGCGTCTGGCCGTTGAGCACAAGCCGAAGATGATCGTGGCCGGTTTCTCTGCCTACTCGCAGATCCTCGACTTCCCACGTTTCCGCGAAATCGCTGACAAGGTTGGCGCTTATCTGTTCGTTGACATGGCCCACGTGGCCGGTCTGGTCGCCGCTGGCGTCTACCCGAACCCGGTGCCTTTCGCTGACGTCGTGACCACCACTACGCACAAGACCCTGCGCGGTCCACGTGGCGGCCTGATCCTGGCTCGCGCCAACGCCGACATCGAGAAGAAGCTGAACTCGGCAGTATTCCCTGGCGCCCAGGGTGGCCCGCTGGAGCACGTGATCGCCGCCAAAGCGATCTGCTTCAAGGAAGCGCTGCAGCCTGAGTTCAAGACCTACCAGCAACAAGTGGTGAAGAACGCCAAGGCCATGGCCGGTGTGTTCATCGAGCGCGGTTTCGACGTGGTGTCCGGCGGTACTGAAAACCACCTGTTCCTGCTGTCGCTGATCAAGCAGGAAATCTCCGGTAAAGATGCCGACGCCGCTCTGGGCAAGGCTTTCATCACCGTGAACAAGAACTCCGTGCCAAACGATCCACGCTCTCCGTTCGTCACCTCCGGCCTGCGCTTCGGTACTCCGGCCGTGACCACTCGTGGCTTCAAGGAAGCAGAGTGCAAAGAATTGGCCGGCTGGATCTGCGACATCCTGGCTGACCTGAATAACGACGCGGTGATCGACGCCGTTCGTGAGAAGGTCAAGGCCATCTGCAAGAAGTTGCCAGTGTACGGCGCCTGATAGCGACCGCCTTAAAAACCCGACCTGACTGGTCGGGTTTTTTTTGCCTGTTGATTATTAAACTTCACCTTATCAGATTGAAAAATACTGAAACACCAAACAACTAAAGCAACTTTTCATTCCAACCATCCTACTGTTAGCCTGACCGTCAGCCGATCGACTTCGGCAATATCAGAACCTCAAAATAATATCAACGGAATGAAAAAACATGAGCCATGACAAGGAACGATCTTTTGTTGCCAGCATGAAAACCAACTACGGAAACTTGCACCTGCCGAAAATCACCAATCGCAAAACTACGCATGTAAAAAAACTGGATTATGACACTTGGTCATTTGAAGCCAACATGGACGTTTCAAGCTATCTTTGCGTGAAGGGCGACGCCCCTTCCAACCAACTCAAATTTTACTTTTACTGCATTGACGACTATTACTCCATCTACCTTCTCACCCCGGGCTTGTATAACCGTTACGCATTAAGCAACGAAGACAAGGATTTCATCAGCGCCTTCCCCCACGACACGGATCAGACCACCTATAACTTGCTCGATCGGAACGGACGCATTATCACACTCGACCAGATCGACAGCGACAGCGCAGCCCTGCGAATACAGACCCGGGGCGGCCGCACCCTGAGTGTGCGCGGCAACACCCCTGTTGGCGGCCTCGTCTGCACAGGAAAAGGCGGGGGGAAGCCTCTGGATTTCAAACTCGACATTTTGAGCCGCGGTGAAATTTAACAATTTCATGAAGGAATACTTATGACAACGGATCGACAAAAGTCCTTTATCGCAATCATTGGCACCCCAACACGTCTGCTGCACTTCCTGGATGTCATGTACGGAAAACCGGCAATTGTAGCGTCTTCATTTGTCAGCGGCGGCTTCTTTACCGGGCGGCCGCAAACACGGGATGACTCACACTTTCTTGGGCTGCGCCCCGCAGTTCCGGTGAATGCAACTCCCGACCTGATTCTTTACTTCAGACATATTGGACCTGGTTACAGACTCTACATCCGCACACCCGGAACTTATTATGGGATGTGCCTCAGCACCGATGACTCAGGACTACTGGGAGCATTTGCCTCTACCGGCTCTAAAATCTTTAACTTGATAGGTATTAACGGCGCGATCCTGAACCTTGACCATATAAATAAGGACGTGACGAAAATTCATTTGCAAGTCAAAGACTCTGGATTGGTGCATGTACATAAAGTCCATGATTCCCAATACAACTACATTGCTGATCAGGGCAGAGTGCCATTGATTTTTGATTTGCACATTCAACAAAGAAACGCACCGTACCTCAGTAATCCTGACGAGGTGTGATACTCAGATCCAAATTCGTTGGGCGACGACTGGCCCGGTGATGTGCCTGTCGGGCCGGCGGATATGGCCTTTGCTCAAGCACCTGCGTGAAGAACTGCTGATCGTCATGGGCACCGCTTCTTCCGACGCTGTGCTGCCACAAATCGTGCGCAAGCTTGCGGTTAGAATGTCTTCGCGGGCAAGCCTCGCTCCTACAGATGATCAGGTGGCCAAATTATGGTCTACACAAAACCGTAGGAGCGAGGCTTGCCCGCGAAGGCACCATCATTGACGAACACAATCTTTCAATCCGCAGCGACCCTCGCAAACCCTTCACGAATCTTCTCTTCCGGCAGATCATCGGCAATAAACACGATCACGCTTTCCCGCGCTTCATCGTCCGCCCATTCGGTATCCCAATCGAAGCCGTACAACTTCAAGACACCTTGGAACACCATGCGTCGCGGCTCGCCAAGAATGTTCAGCACACCCTTGTAGCGCAGCAATTGCTTGCCATGCTCTTCCAGCAGCTCGTTCATGAACTCGCTGAGCCTGTCAATATCCAGCGGCTTTTCAGTACGCAGTACCAGGCTGGAAATGCGGTCGATGGAAGGCGCCTTGCTGACGGGTCGCAAACTCACGCCGCCTCCAAGATCGGCATTGAGATTGAAACCGCGGACATCGAGCAATTCGGCCAGGTCGATCTTGCCGTGTTCGACCACGCGGATCGGCGCGCGACGGTTGATGCGGGTTAGGCGTTCGCTCAATGCGGTGAAGGTCGCCTCGTCCACCAGATCGCGCTTGCTCACCAGCAGACGGTCGGCGAAACCGATTTGTGCCTGGGCGATGGTCTGGGTCAGGTGCACGTCAGCGTGCGCCGCGTCTACCAAGGTGATGATGCCGTCGAGGATGTAACGCTCACGCAGTTCTTCGTCAATGAAGAAGGTTTGCGCCACCGGTGCAGGATCAGCCAGGCCCGTGCATTCGATCACCAGGCGGTCGAAGGTGATTTCGCCGCTGTCCAGGCGCTCTAGCAGCAGGTACAACGCTTTGGTCAAGTCGGTGTGGATGGTGCAGCAGACGCAACCGTTGGACAGTGTCATCACTTGCACCGGTTCTTCACCCAACAGTTGAGTATCGATACCGGCATCGCTGAATTCATTTTCGATCACGGCGATTTTCAGGCCGTGCTCGGCTTTGAGCAGGTGGCGCAACAGCGTGGTTTTTCCCGCGCCGAGGAAGCCACTCAGGATCGTTACTGGAATGGGAGAGGACAACTGAAGTCTCCTGTTTCACAAAATTAGAAAAGCAGCACAAAACAAATGTGGGAGCGGGCT
>DQGF01000478.1:0-120 GCA_003525045.1 Pseudomonas sp.
ATCCGCGACCGCGAAACCATGGAGCATGCGCTGGCATTTGCCGATACCGGCCACCTGGTGATCTCCACCCTGCATGCGCACAATGCCAATCAGGCACTGGACCGGATCATCAACTTCTTC
>DQGF01000478.1:428-862 GCA_003525045.1 Pseudomonas sp.
ATCATCAACTTCTTCCCCGAAGAACGTCGCGCGCAACTGCTCAATGATCTGGGCAATAACCTCAAGGCCTTCGTTTCCCAGCGATTGGTGCCCACCCGCGACGGTCGCCGCCGGGCCGCGGTGGAGGTGATGCTCGGCACGCCGACGATCGGCGATCTGATCCGACGCAACGAATTTGCCGAACTCAAGGGGATTATGGAAAAGTCCCAGGAGGCGGGGATGCAGACGTTCGACGGTGCGCTTTTCGCGTTGGTCGTGCAGGGGGCGATTGATGAGGCGCAGGCGTTGAAACATGCGGATTCGGTGAACAACTTGCGATTGCGCTTGAAGTTGCACGCCGAAACGTCCCCCGGGCCGCATACACCCCCCGGTGAATGGGGACTGATGGACTAGATCAGGCGACGCCGATCAAACTGTGGGAGCGGCGGTGCGGC
>DQGF01000478.1:1240-1370 GCA_003525045.1 Pseudomonas sp.
GCGAGCAAGCCCGCTCCCACACTCGATCTCTGTCAATCCATGAGTTCAGGGCGGTTGCGGAATTGCTCCAGCGCCTCGGGATTGGCCAGTGCATCAGTATTTTTCACCGGCTGCCCATGCACCACATTGC
>DQGF01000478.1:1696-1931 GCA_003525045.1 Pseudomonas sp.
CACCGCCAGTTCAACCACCTTGCCACTGATCGTCCGCGGAATGTCCGTCACCGCCACAATCTTCGCCGGTACATGCCGTGGCGTGGTGTTGGCGCGGATGACCTGGCGGATCTGCTGTTGCAGTGCATCGTCGAGTTCGACGTCGTCGTTCAAGCGTACGAACAGCACCACCCGCACATCATCCTGCCACTGCTGACCAATGGCTACGCTGTCGAGCACCTGCGGGATTTTCTCC
>DQGF01000478.1:2255-2445 GCA_003525045.1 Pseudomonas sp.
CCTGACGATAGATTTCCGCCGTGCCAATGCGCACGCCGCCCGGGTTGAGCACGGCGTCCGAGCGTCCGTGGATCATCATTGCGCCATGGGCCAACTGTTCGGCGTAATCGCCCTGGGCCCAGACTCCGGGAAACTGGCTGAAGTAGGAGGCGCGCAGTTTTTCCCCTGTGGCGTCGTTCCACAAGCCGAT
>DQGF01000478.1:2711-3239 GCA_003525045.1 Pseudomonas sp.
AAGTAGGAGGCGCGCAGTTTTCCCCCTGTGGCGTCGTTCCAAAAGCCGATGGGCATCGCCGGGAAATGCCGGGTGCAGACCAGTTCGCCTTTTTGGCCAATGACGGCAACACCGGCGTCGTTCCAGACCTCGACGGCCATGCCCAGGCTCTTGCCCTGTATTTCCCCGCGACGAACCGGCAACAGCGGATTGCCGTTCACAAAGCACGAAACGACGTCGGTGCCACCGGACATCGACGCCAGGCACAGGTCGCGCTTGAAGTCGCGGTAAACGTAGTCGTAGCTCTGGGGCGATAGCGCGGAACCGGTGCACAGCAGGATTTTCAAGCTGCCAAGATCATGGCTTTGCCGCGGCTTCACGCCATTGCTTTCCAGGGTTGCGAGGTACTTGGGGCTGGTGCCGAACACGCTGATGCGTTCATCGTCGATCAGATCGACCAGACGCTCGGGGTCGGGATGAAAGGGTGACCCGTCATACAGCACCACGGCGCTGTCCACGGCCAGGGCCGAGACCAGCCAGTTCCACATC
>DQGF01000478.1:3546-4561 GCA_003525045.1 Pseudomonas sp.
TTCCACATCATCCAGCCGCAGGTGGTGTAGTAGAACAATCGATCGCCGGGGCCGAGATCGCAATGCAGGCCATGTTCCTTGACGTGTTGCAGCAGCACGCCGCCGGTGCTGTGGATGATGCATTTGGGGATGCCGGTGGTACCGCTGGAATAAAGGATGTACAGCGGATGAGCGAAGGGCACGGGCACGAAGTCCGGCTCGCCGCCAGGCTCGTAGAAATCATCCCAGAGCGTGACGTTGGCCTGGGTGTGGAACGCTTCGATGTGCGCCAGTGGCCGTGCGTAAGGAACGACGACCAGCTGCTGCAGGGACGGCAGTTGGGCAAGGATTTCGTTGATCTTGGCGCTCTGGTCGATGTCCTTGCCGGCGTAGCGGTAGCCGGCGCAGGTGATCAGCACTTTCGGTTCGATCTGGCCAAAACGATCGACCACCCCTTGGGTACCGAAGTCCGGCGACGAACAGGACCAGATCGCGCCGAGGCTGGTGGTGGCGAGCATGGCCACCAGGGTTTGCCAGGTGTTCGGCATGCACGCGGCCACGCGGTCGCCGAGGCCGACACCGGAGGCGATCAAACTGTTTTGAAAACCGGCGACATGCTCGGCCAGTTCGGCCCAGGTCAACTGTTCACGCTGGCCGTTTTCACCGATGGCCACTACCGCCACGGCATCGTCGCGTCGCCGTAGCAGGTGCTCGGCGAAGTTCAGGGTGGCGCCGGGGAACCATTGGGCGCTGGGCATTTGCGGGCCTTCAATCAGCACCGCGTCGGGTTGATCGTGGAAGCGGATGTCGAAGAAATCGACGATGGCCTGCCAGAAGTCTTCCCGTCGATCGATGGACCATTGATGCAGGGCGGGGTAGTCGGCGACGTTGAGGTGGTGTCGCTGATTGATGAAGCGCCGGAAGGCGTCCATGCGGGTCTTGCCGATGCGCTCGGCGCCGGGTTGCCAGAGAATCTCGGACATGGTTTGCCTCTTCTTTTATCTTCAGATCCATTCGCGGGCAAGCCACGCTCCTA
>DQGF01000478.1:4863-16536 GCA_003525045.1 Pseudomonas sp.
TCGCGGGCAAGCCACGCTCCTACAGGTTATCGGTGTTTTTATGATCGATGCATGACCTGTAAGAGCGTGGCTTGCCCGCGAAGAAGGATAACGCGGTCTAATGGCTGATTACTGCGCCAACCACCCACCATCAATATTCCACGCCGCGCCCCGCACCTGACTACCGGCTTCGCTGCACAGAAACAGTACCAGTTCACCCAGTTGCGGCGGTGTCACGAACTCCACCGAAGGTTGCTTCTCGGCCAGCAAGTCATGCTGCGCCTTTTGCGGCTCGACTCCGGTGGCGATGCGATCATCGATCTGCTTCTGCACCAGCGGAGTCAGTACCCAGCCCGGGCAGATGGCGTTGCAGGTGACGTTCGTCTTGGCCGTTTCCAGCCCGACGACTTTGGTCAAACCGATCACGCCATGCTTGGCCGCCACGTACGCAGCCTTGCCCACCGACCCGACCAGCCCGTGCACCGAGGCGATATTGATCACCCGTCCCCAGCCTTTGGCGCGCATGCCCGGCAGGCTCAGGCGCGTGCTGTGGAACACCGACGACAAATTGATCGCAATGATCGAATCCCAACGCTCTACGGGAAAGTCTTCCACCGCAGCCACGTGCTGGATGCCGGCGTTGTTGACCAGAATGTCCACGCCGCCGAACTCGCGCTCGGCGTAGGCAATCATTTCGGCAATCTGTGCCGGGTCGCTGACGTCGGCAGGGTGATGGCCGACCTTGCCACCGAATTGCTCGACCTCGGCAATCACCTTGGACGCATCGCCGAAACCGTTGAGGATCAGGTTGGCGCCAGCCTTGGCCAGGCTCAGGGCGATGCCCAGGCCGATGCCGCTGGTGGAACCGGTGACCAGTGCAGTCTTGCCCGAAAGAGTTGTCATGAATACCTCACACAATGCCAGTGGCGTAGAAAGTACCGATCACTACAAAGACCGCCAGGGTCTTGATCAGCGTAATACAGAAAATGTCTTTGTAAGCTTCGCGGTGGGTCAGGCCGGTGACCGCCAGCAAGGTAATCACCGCGCCGTTGTGCGGCAGGGTGTCCATACCGCCACTGGCCATCGCGGCGACCCGGTGCAACACTTCCAGGGGAATGTTGGCGGCATGGGCCGCGGCGATGAAGTCATTGGCCATGGCCGCCAGGGCAATGCTCATGCCGCCCGACGCCGAACCGGTGATACCGGCCAGCAGGGTCACGGTAATCGCTTCGTTGACCAGCGGATTGGGAATGCTCTTGAGCCAGTCGGCCAGCACCAGGAAGCCCGGCAAGGAGGCGATCACCGCGCCGAAGCCGTACTCCGACGCAGTGTTCATCGCCGCCAGCAACGAACCGCTGACTGCACTTCGACTGCCTTCGGCCAACTTGCCGCGAATCGCCTGGAAGCCGAACACCAACACCATGATGATGCCGACCAGCAAGGCTGCCTGAACCGCCCAGATCGCCGTGAGTTTGGCGACTTCGGTGGTCACCGGCGCGGCCATGCCCGGCAGCGCGAGGCTGTGGGTCTTGCCGTACCACTGCGGAATCCACTGGGTAAACAGCAGGTTCATGATGCCGACGGCCAGCAGCGGCGACAGCGCGATCCACGGATTTGGCAGTTTGATGTCGGCAGCGGTTTCCGGCTCATTGCGCAGGTCGGTGCCATACCCTTCACCGGCACGCTGAGCCTTGTTGCGCTGGCGCTGGAGAAACAGCATGCCGGCGCAGACCACGAAGATCGAGCCGATCAAACCCAGCCACGGCGCCGCCCATGCCGTGGTGTTGAAGAACGTGCTGGGGATGATGTTCTGGATCTGCGGCGTGCCGGGCAGGGCGTCCATGGTGAACGAGAACGCACCGAGGGCAATCGTCGCCGGGATCAGGCGTTTGGGGATATTGCTCTGGCGGAACATCTCGGCGGCAAACGGGTAGACCGCGAACACCACCACAAACAGCGACACGCCGCCGTAGGTGAGCAGGGCGCAGACCAATACGATCACCAGCATCGCCTGGCGAGTGCCGAGCAGACGAATCGCTGCCGCAACGATAGAGCGCGAGAAACCCGACAGTTCGATCAGCTTGCCGAACACCGCACCGAGCAGAAACACCGGGAAATACAGTTTGATGAAGCCGACCATTTTTTCCATGAACACCCCAGTGAAGGCAGGGGCGACGGCGGAAGGGTCGGTGAGCAGAACAGCGCCGAGGGCGGCAATCGGGGCAAAGAGGATAACGCTGTAGCCACGGTAGGCCGCGAGCATCAGCAGCGCGAGGGCTGCCAAGGCAATGATCACACTCATGGTGTGTCTCCTGGATTGTTATTTTTGTAGAGGTGGATCTTTTGTGGGTGAGGGCTATAGCGAGTTTCGTGCCATCAGTGCAACCTATTGAAATATAAGGGTATTTATTTACAAATGAGAAGATTTTGAATTATTTGTCTTCGTTTTGAGATTTTTGGTGGCGAGGCGGGCGCCTTCGCGGGCAAGCCTCGCTCCTACAGGGGGCTAGGCGTAGTAGTCGACGGCGCTGGAGCCGATGACGCTGGTTGTGCTGGCGGCCACTTCGGCGACTGTTGGCGCAATCTCGTCGTCCATGGAGTCGAGGCGACCGCCACTGGCGCTAGTGCGCCCGCTCTGACTCTGTTGAGCCTGTTCCTGCCCTTGCTGAGAGCCCCGAGACTGGTCGGAAACGTTGACGTCGACCTGGCCCATGCCCTGCTGCGCAAACATGTCGCGCAAGCGATGCATCTGTCCGTCCAGTGCTTCGCGAACGCTGGGATGCGCGCTCATGAAGGTGATCTGGGTCTGCTGGTCCGGCACCATGTTCACTCGAATGTCGAGGCGTCCCAGTTCGGCCGGTTGCAACTGAATGTCGGCCGCCTTGAGGTTGGCGCTGGAGAGGTACATGACCCGGTTCACCACTTCCTCTGTCCAGCCATTTTGATGCATGGCGATCGGCTGGTTCACCGGCAACGCGTTAGCGGTTTTCGGCGTGGCCGCCTGGGTCAGCGCCGCCAGGCGGCTGGCGAAATCGTCGACACGGGTATCGCTGCTGGCGGACTTCAAGTCCTTCAAGCCGTCATCAATCAGGCCGCTGAAGGCCTTGTCACCGCCCTGGGTGCTGTCCTTGTCAGCCTGCACGTCGAGCATGCTCGCCATGCCCGCGACGAAGTTCTGCGTCGAAGTCGGCTCGCCGTCGGCCTCGGCCAAGGTCGAGGTCGAGGTCGGCGGCGCTTTTTGCTGAGCCTGACTGGAAGCGGAAACGTGCCCGCTCTGTTCCATGGCCATACGCAGGGCTGGCAGGGCATCAAGGGGGTCGGCTTGCGGATCGAACTCGGTGTCAGCGATGACGGCGGCCGGCGTCGTTGCCGCAACAACCAGCTGTTCGCCCAGAGATTGTACGGCGTCAACCACTGGCGGAGTTTGCGCAACGAGAGTGGCCGCTACAGGATCGACGGTTGGGCCACCCGCCGCCACCTCGGCGACAAGGGTATCAGCGGCATCCGACCCCTCGTCGGCGGTCTTGTCGTCGGCCACCGGTTTATCGGCGGGCAAGGATTTGCCGCTATCGGCAACGGCCGGTTTCGCGGCGGCAGTCTTGTCGTGGCTGACGTCCTTTTTGCCCGGCCCCTCCGCGGCGTTGTCACGCATTGGCCTGGACGGCCCGTCGGTCACTGCAAAAGGTTTGTTCGGAGCCTGATCGGCGTAGACCTTAGCGAAGCTGGATGCCTTGTCCCCGCGTTCGGCGACCTGCGCCGGTGTATTGGCGCAAGCCGCTTTGGCCTTGGCTTGGGCGGCGGCCTGGAGAAGAATATTGGGGGTAACGGACATGAAACGGTCTCCGCTGCACTGGGATCGTAGGTACAGTTGCCGGAGAAGTCTGCAAAGGTCGCGCCAGGTTTGCGTTAAACCCGCTAACAGCGCCGGACGATCACATTGGCCGAAAGAGAGCGCTCGCGTTCCGCTTCATAAAGAGACCGGACAACGCTGAACTCACGGTCTATTTCATCGACGAGTTTTTCAATTCCAATGAGTTTTTCGCGCTTGGCCTGCTGTTCCAGCTCACCACACAGCTCGGCAAGGTGAATCGCGCCCATATTGCTGCTACTGCCCTTGAAACTATGGGCAGCATTCATCAGTTGCGCGGCATCTTCAGCTTTTCGCAAGACGCACAAACGCTCTTCAGAGTCGGCGAGAAAGGTATCCAGCAACGACGGATACTCATCCTCCATAACCTCTTGCAACGCGCTTAGCACGTCGCGGTCCAGATGTGTGTCAGCCACTTGCTCACTCCTTGATCAAGAATGCGTGGATTATGCCAGAGCCTCCCAGAAAAATTCCACGCGGGCACTTCGACCATCGTCGGACCAGCTGGCATTACGGCTCAACTGACGGATCAGACTGACGCCACGCCCTGACAGACGGACACCATCAGCGGGTCGCCCCAGCACTCGTTCGACATCAAAACCCTTGCCGCTGTCTTCGACGCGAACCGTCAGGCAACCGCCCTCGCCCTTCGGTGTCACCTGCAAATGCACCCGAACAAAGCCATCCTGCAACTCATCCAGGCGCGTATTGCGCTGTTGATAATAGCGGGTAAAACCGGAGGCATCCCGTTTGAGGCTCGAGTCCAGGCCCAGCACGCCATGCTCCAGGGCGTTGGAATACAGTTCAGCCAGCACGCTGTAGAGTGCCCCGCTTTGCGCGCGCAGACCATGGACCTCAAGCAGCAACTGCAACAGATAGGGCAGCGGATTGAAGCGCTTGAGCGTGGCGGCGCGAAACTCGAAACTCAACGACCAGTCCAGCGGGCAGGACTGGCCACTGTCGGAATACACCATCGCCGGCGGGCTCACCTGGGCCGCTTCCAGCAAGCTGACCTCGACCATACTGACATCGTCCCGGGCTTCGCCGCGAAAGTCCCGCAGCGCCTGCTCGATCTCTGCGAATAACTCATCAGGCTGACGATTGGCGGCAAACACCTGTTGCAGTCGCTCGACACCAAACAGTTGTTCGTTGGCATCACAGGTATCGATCACACCGTCGGACAACAGGAAAACCCGATCGCCGATCGCCATCGGGAACACTTCGGTGCGATCGTCAAAAGTTTGCGGACTCAGCACGCCGAGCGGTAAATGCCGAGCCTTGAGCGGCGTGCGCTCACCCTTGGCGACGCTGTGCAGGTAACCGTCCGGCATCCCGCCGTTCCACACCTCTACCGAGCGCCGCTGAAAACTCAGGCACAGCAGCGTGGCACAACAGAACATGTCCACTGGCAGGATGCGCTTGAGCTTGGCATTCATCTCGCGCAGGGTTTCGGACAGGCCGTAGCCCTTGGCGGTCATGCCGTAGAAGACTTCGGCCAGGGGCATGGCCCCGACAGCCGCCGGCAAACCATGGCCGGTGAAATCTCCGAGCAACACGTGCATGTCGCCGGCCGGAGTGAACGCGGCCAGCAGCAGGTCGCCGTTGAACAGCGCATAGGGCGATTGCAGATAGCGGATATTGCGGGCGTTCAGACAGCCGGAATGGGCGACCTTGTCGAACACCGCCTTGGCCACGCGTTGTTCATTGAGCAGATGGTCGTGGTGCCGGGCGATCTGGTCACGCTGTTGCAACACGGTGGCTTGCAACCGGCGCAAGCGGTCCATCGCCTTGATTTTGGCGGCGAGGATCACCTGGTTGTAAGGCTTCGCCAGAAAGTCGTCACCCCCGGCCTCCAGGCAACGAGCCAGGGCTTCGCTTTCGGTGAGCGAGGTCAGAAAGATGATCGGCACCAGGGTTTCCCCGGCCAGCGCCTTGATCTGCCGCGCCGCCTCGAAGCCGTCCATCACCGGCATCATTGCGTCCATCAACACCAATTGCGGGCGTTGCTGACGAAACGCCTCGACCGCCTCGGCACCGTTGGCGGCCGTCAGCACCTCATGGCCCTGGCGCCGGACGATGCTCGACAGCAGCATGCGATCGGCCGCGCTGTCTTCGACGATGAGGATCGTCAGTGACTCGAACAACGATTGCATGGCAGTCACGCCACGTCGAAGATCTGTTCGAAGTTGGAGATGGCGAGAATCTTGCGCACATCTGCATTGGCGTTGGTCAACGTGATCTCGGCATTTTCGCCGCCGGCGTGATCACGTAACAGCAACAACATGCCGAGCGCTGAACTGTCGAGGTAGGTGGCGTCCTTCAGGTTCACTTCGAAGGACTCGGGTTTTGGCTCAAGTTTTTCGTAAGACTCACGAAACTCCTGATGCTTGGCGAAATCGAATCGTCCCTTGATCGATATCGTCAGCTTTTGTCCATCTTGGGATACTTCTGAAACAACTGACATGAACGGCTTCCTTGTCATTGGCGAACGTATGAGTAGAAGGTTTAGCACCTGCCGGGGACGGGGGCAAGGCGGGAAAAGTTGTGCAGTCTGGGAAATCGCGTTCGCGGGCAAGCCTCGCTCCTACAGGTGTGCCAGACGTTCTTCCAGCGCCGCAATCCGCGCTTCCAGCTCTTCGATCCGCTCTAGCGACACACCGCTGCCGGCGCCGCGTTCCACCGGATTCTGCCGTGCAGTCAGGATCACCTCGATATCCGCCGGATCACCCAATGCGTGCATGTAGCGGTCTTCACGCTGCCCGGCCTGGCGCGGAATCAGCAGCGCCAATCCGCGGGCAATCAACCGTTCCAGCTGATGCACCACCTGCTCGGTGTCTTCGAATTCATGCATGCGGCCGCTGCGGGTCAGCAGTTCATTGACTGTCTGCGGGCCGCGCAGGAACAGCAAGCCCGCGAGAATGACTTGGGCCGGCACCAGTTCCAGCGCCTTGTCGACCTTGTGTTCCCAGCGATCGGCACGGCTGCCCATCACCAGCTTGGTAAACCCGCGACCTTCAAGGGCGCGCAGGCTCTGGCCGACCTGACCCTGGGTAAGGTTCATCACCGGCTCGCGGCTGGTTTTCTGGTTGCAGGCGATCACCAGGGCATTGAGGGTCAGCGGATACGTTTCCGGGCTGGTGGCCTGTTTCTCGATCAGCGAACCCAGAATGCGGATTTCCGTGCTGTTGAGTCGCGGCTCGTCGAAGGTCGTCTCTTGCTCAGTATTCATGATTCTGCATCCTTACCAGGTTCACATTCTTCTGTGCTGGCATGCACTTTAGATTGGCGTGCGCCAATGGCAACTGAATTCGTCGCTCCACCCCGGCAACTGTCATAAAACCTACATGACCCCTTAACGTTATTTTGACAATCCGGCGGGCACCGTATGCGTGGCCGCGGACCACTGCTGCTCCTGACAGACGCGGTGCCATTGCGCATCGATGTCACTGACCTTTTTGACTGCACAATGGAGCAAGGCATGAATCTGACGTGGGTATCGACCCGTAATAATGCGCCGATCGGCGCGCGCCCGCTATGACCGTGCTGGTGACCGGTGCTGCCGGTTTCATCGGCTATCACACGGTCAAGCGCCTGTGCCGGGACGGTTTCGATGTTGTCGGTATCGATAATCTCAACGACTACTACAGCGTGGCGCTCAAGCAGGCACGGCTCAAGGCGCTGAAGTCCTTGCCAGGCTTTCAATTCCAGACCCTGGATATCGTCGACAAGTCCGGTTTGATGGCGCTGTTCGCAGACCATGGTTTTACAGAGGTCATACACCTGGCTGCGCAGGCGGGGGTTCGCTATTCGCTGGACAATCCGGACGTCTATGCGCAATCCAACCTGACCGGTTTTCTCAATGTGCTGGAAGCCTGCCGGCATCATCGCCCCGAGCATCTGATTTACGCATCGAGCAGCTCGGTGTACGGCACCAACAGCAAAATGCCGTTCAGCGTCGAAGACGCCGTCGATCATCCGATATCACTGTATGCCGCGAGCAAACGTGCCAACGAGCTGATGGCCCACAGCTACTGCCATCTGTATGGACTCAAGGCCAGCGGCCTGCGTTTTTTTACCGTTTACGGACCTTGGGGGCGCCCCGACATGGCGCTGTTCAAATTCACCGAAGCGATCCTCGACGGCCGACCGATCGACCTCTACAACCAGGGCCGGATGTCGCGCGACTTCACCTACATCGACGACATCGTCGAAAGCATCGCTCGCCTGCGTCCACGGCCGCCAATGTCTGACGGAGCTGGCGAGGGTGCCAACCGGATCTTCAACATCGGGCGTGGCCTGCCGGTGGCGCTGCTGGATTTCGTCGACTGTCTGGAGTCTGCGCTGGGGGTGCAAGCCCGGCGCAACTTTCTGCCGCTGCAGGCTGGCGATGTGGTCAAGACCTGGGCGGATGTATCGGCGCTGGCCCAGTGGGTCGATTTCCGCCCACAAGTGACGGTTGAAGCCGGTGTCACTGAGTTTGTGAAGTGGTATCGCCACTTTTATCAGCGCTGAAACCTTGGCCCTTGATAATCGAATTCCAGGGTAATAAGAGGCCTCTATGAGCCATGACGTTTTTGTATCCGTGCTGATTCCGGCAAAGAACGAAGCCAGCAATCTTGAGTCCCTGCTTGAGGAGATCCGCACGGCACTGGCCGATGAGGCGTATGAGGTCATCGTCGTCGACGATGGCAGTACCGATGCCACCTTGCATCAACTGCGCAAGATCAGGCACAACGGCCTGAGCACGTTGCGCATCCTGCGTCACGAGCGTTCGCTGGGGCAAAGCACCTCGCTCTACCACGCGGCGCTGGCTGCCCAAGGCCAGTGGCTGGCCACACTGGATGGGGACGGTCAGAACGACCCCGCGGATATCCCAGGGATGTTGGCACTGGTACGCACCGGGCAGGGAAGTGCCGATCTTCAATTGGTGGCCGGGCACCGGATCAACCGCCGCGATACTGCGAGCAAGCGCTGGGCCTCGCGTTTTGCCAACGGGTTGCGCCGCCGCATGCTCAAGGACCAGACACCGGACACCGGTTGTGGGCTGAAACTGATCGAGCGGGCGGCGTTTCTGCGCCTGCCGTACTTCGACCATATGCACCGATTCATTCCTGCACTGATCCAGCGGCACAACGGCCGGATGATCACCCATCCGGTGAATCATCGCCCCCGCACGGCCGGGGTTTCCAAATACGGCAACATCGACCGCGCCCTGGTAGGCATTCTCGATTTGATCGGCGTCTGGTGGCTGATCAAGCGCACGCGTCTGAACACCCCTGCGCAAGAGATCGAAGGATGAACCTCGCCCGTGAAACCCTGTGGCTGGTGGTCGGCTTCACTGGCCAGATCGCCTTCACCGGTCGATTTGTCCTGCAGTGGCTGTACAGCGAGTACAAGAAACGCAGTGTGATACCGGTGAGCTTCTGGTACCTGAGCATTGTCGGCAGTGTGCTGCTGCTCGCGTATGCCATTTACCGGCAGGACCCGGTGTTCATCGCCGGTCAGGCGTTCGGTTCCATCGTTTATTTGCGCAACCTGCAATTGATTGCCCGCAGCGACATCGTGAAGGACTAACCCATGCGCCGAACCCTGTCGCCCAGCGTCGAATGTCTGGGACTGATGTTGCTGGCTCTTTTATTGGTCGGTGCAGGGCTTGGGCTGCGTCAGCCGCAGAATGTGGACGAGGAGCGGTTTCTCGGCGTGGCACTGGAGATGCTGCACAATGGCTCGTGGCTGATTCCCCACCGCGCTGCGGAGATATATGGCGACAAACCACCAATTTTCATGTGGACGGTGGCGTTTTTCACCTGGATCACCGGGATGCCCGGCATCGCCCTTTATATTCCGGGGCTGTTGTCTGCCACATCGGTCACGGCCATGGTCTACGACCTGGGCCGCAGGCTATGGAATCAGCGTGCCGGTCGCACGGCAGCGCTCTTGTACTTGGCCACGTACCAGACTTACAGCATCCTGCGCACCGGCCAGATCGACAGTTTTTTGATTCTGTTTACTTCCCTGGGCATGTACGGTCTGGCCCGGCACCTGTTGCTCGGGCCTGCCTGGCGTTGGTTTTACGCGGGATGTGCCGCCATGGGCATTGGCGTGATCACCAAAGGGGTTGGTTTTGTCCCGGCGTTGATGCTGATTCCGTATGCCTACGCGGTGCGCAAAGGCTGGCCCGGTGTGGTGGCCATGCCGGGGGAGGCGCGCAAGTGGTTGCTCGGCTTTCTGCTCGTACTTGGCGCCATCGCCATCTGGCTGCTGCCCCTGGCTGTGTCGATCATGCTCAATGGCGCCGCTGACGAAATCGCTTACGCGAGAGAAATTCTTCTGCGCCAGACGGCGGGACGTTACGCGGCGGCGTGGGACCATCGAGAACCGTTCTGGTATTTCTTCGTCAATGTCATCCCGCAATATTGGCTGCCATTGGTTCTTGCACTGCCGTGGCTAGTTCCCGCCTGGCGCCGGCAACTGCGCAAGCGCGATGGTCGAGTGCTGGTGTTGCTGGGTTGGGTGGTACTGGTCGTATTGTTTTTCTGCCTGAGCAGTGGCAAACGCAAGCTGTACATTTATCCGGCGCTGCCAGGGCTGGTGCTGGTGGCCGCACCGTTGATTCCGTGGCTGTTCAAACGCTGGTTCAGCCAGCGTCCACGCGGTTGGCGGATGTTCCAGGTGTTGGCCGTCACCTGGTTCACGCTGTGGTTCGCCCGCGGTTTCATCGAGCCGGTCAAGGACGGTGCCAATCCCCACGAGGCGCTGATGGCGCAGGCGGCAGCAATGACCCAGGGCGCAGACCTGGTGTTGGTCAATTGGCGCGAGGGTCACTGGTTGTTCGCCCGACAGCCGATCGTGCATTTCGGCATGAAGGGCTCCACGGTCGAGCAGGCTGCGCAGTGGCTACGCGAGCACCGTCAGGCGTACGCACTGGTGCCGGACGAACTGCTGAGCCAGTGTTTCAATCCTCAGGCCGCCCGCGAGCTGGGTGAAACCTCCCGTGCACAGTGGTCGATCGTCGGTGCCGATGCCGACAACGGCCATTGCCGTCCCGGACCGCCAGCCACCATCTATCGCTTCACCTGGGACCGCGCATCGCTATAATCGGTCCACGTTTACCTCCTGCCACCACCCGAGACTGCCATGACCATTTCCCTGTACGACGCTTCCGTTCCAGTATTCAAACAAATGCTCAACGCCCTGAGCGACGTTCTGAACAAGGCCGAAGCCCACGCCACCGCGAAAAACATCGATCCGAACGCGTTGCTGCAGGCCCGTCTGTACCCGGACATGTTCCCGCTGGTGCGTCAGGTGCAGATCGCCGTTGATTTCGCCAAGGGTGTTTCCTCGCGTCTGGCCGAGATCGAAGTGCCGAAGTATGACGACACCGAAACCACCTTCGCCGAACTGCAAGCGCTGATCGCCAAGGTCCTGGCCTACATCGGCGAGATCAAGCCCGAGCAGATCGCCGGCAAGGAAGGCATCGAGATCGTCACGCGCCCAGGTACGCCAAAAGAGAAGCGCTTCACCGGCCAGGCTTACCTGCTGAGCTACGGTCTGCCGCAATTCTTCTTTCACGTCACCACCACTTACGCCTTGCTGCGTCACAACGGTGTGGAAGTGGGCAAGCGCGATTTCATGGGCGCGTTCTAAACCGCCCGGACATTAAAAAGCCCGCCAAGGTTAACGCCTTGGCGGGCTTTTTCGTGTTTGCCTTTCTCGTCCTGAAACAGGTGTAAATCCATTTCAGGGGTAGGAGCCAGGCTTGCGGCGAAGGCAATGATGTAGGAGCCAGGCTTGCCGGCGAAGGCGATCTTAAATACGCCTTCGCC
>DQGF01000152.1:0-1598 GCA_003525045.1 Pseudomonas sp.
CCGGCTTGGGGATAGGCGGGATCCTGGCCAGCAGCAACGTGATTGCCAGTGAATACGCCAACAAACGCTGGCGTGGGTTGGCGGTGAGCCTGCAATCGACCGGTTATGCCTTGGGTGCGACCCTCGGTGGCCTGCTGTCAGTGTGGCTATTGACGCACTTTGGCTGGCGTTCGGTATTCATATTCGGTGGTGTCGTGACCCTGGCGGTGATTCCACTGGTGCTGATGTACTTGCCCGAATCGCTGGACTTTCTGATCGCCCGCCGCCCCGACAACGCCTTGGCACGCATCAATCGCCTGGCCGCCCGCCTCGGTCAGCCGGCACTGCGCGAGCTGCCCGTCGCCCTCTCGGCGCCGACTTCAGGCCGCGGGCGCTTGGCGCAATTGCTCTCACCGGCGTCACGGCGCACGACCCTGCTGATATGGCTGCTGTTCTTCCTGGTGATGTTCGGCTTCTACTTCGTGATGAGCTGGACACCGAAGCTGCTGGTATCGGCAGGGCTATCGGCACAGCAAGGGATCAGCGGCGGTGTGTTGCTGAGCGTCGGCGGCATTTTCGGCGCGGCCCTGATTGGCACCATGGCCTCGCGCTGGCGACTGACCCGAGTGCTATCGCTGTTCATGCTGGTTACGGCAGGCTTGCTGGTCCTGTTCGTTGACTCGGCTTCATCGGTATCGATGGCGCTCGGCCTGGGTCTGTTGATCGGGTTGTTTTCCAATGGCTGCGTGGCGGGCTTGTACGCGCTGTCGCCGATTGTCTATGACGCTTCGGTACGAGCAACAGGCGTCGGTTGGGGCATCGGTATCGGGCGGATCGGCGCGATTCTTTCGCCGACCGTCGCCGGCCTATTGCTCGATAGCGGCTGGCAGCCACTGCATCTGTATGGAGTGTTCGCCGTGGTATTCGTCATCGCCGCCGCCGTGCTGCTGCTACTGCGGCCTGAAGCAAGACAGCAACCTGAGGCCCAACTCAGCCAGGCTTGACCCTATGCCAAAAGTGGCGAGGGGGCGCCCTCGCTACTGACTACCTCTTCCAGGAATACAATAATAATGACTCGTTCCCCCCTCCCTCCCCGGGCCTTGCTCGGCGGTGCAATAGTGCTTGCCCTATTACCTTCGGCGCATGCTGAAAGCGCTGGTTTCTTCGAAGACTCCAAGACCAGCCTGGTGCTGCGAAACTACTACTTCAATCGTGATTTCAACGATCCCGGTGCCAGCAAGAGCAAGATAGAAGAATGGGCTCAAGGCGCTGTCCTCAAGTTCAATTCCGGTTATACCCCTGGCGTGCTCGGCTTTGGTCTGGACGGTATCGCGATGCTTGGCGTCAAGCTCGACAGCGGCCCACAACGCAGCGGCTCGGAACTGCTGCCGGTTCACGACGACGGGCGCTCCGCCGACGATTACGGGCGCATTGGAATGGCCGCCAAAATGCGCCTTTCTGCCACAGAACTGATGCTCGGTGAGCTCATGCCGGACATCCCGCTGCTGCGCTACGATGACGGCCGCCTGCTGCCACAGACCTTTCAGGGCACCATGCTGGTGTCCCGAGAGTTGCCAGGACTGAATCTGCAGGCTGGTCAATACACCGCCGTGAGCCTG
>DQGF01000152.1:1890-5450 GCA_003525045.1 Pseudomonas sp.
TCAATACACCGCCGTGAGCCTGCGCAACTCCTCAGACATGCAACACCTCTCCGCCTGGGCGGCTCCCAACGTCACGTCCGACGGCTTTAAGTACATGGGTGCCGAGTACCGCTTCAACGAACAACAAACCCTGGTCGGCGCCTGGCACTCGCAACTCGAAGACATCTATCAGCAAAGCTACCTGAACCTGCTGCACAAACAGCAGTTCGGAGACTGGACCCTCGGCGCCAACCTGGGTTACTTCATCGACAAGGAAGACGGCAGCGCACGTATCGGCAATGTACAAAGCCACACCGCCTACGGGTTGTTCTCGGCCAGACTGGGAGGCCATACCTTGTATCTGGGCCTGCAAAAGGTCAGCGGTGATACCGGCTGGATGTCGGTATATGGCAGTAGCGGGCGAACCCTGGGCAACGACATGTTCAACGGTAATTTCAGCAATGCCGACGAACGCTCCTGGCAGGCTCGTTATGATTACGACTTCGCTGCCGCCGGCATCCCCGGCCTATTGCTGATGACCCGCTACGGTCACGGCGACAACGCCACCACCAAGGCGGGCAGCGACGGCAAGGAGTGGGAGCGCGACACCGAAATCAGCTACACCCTGCAAAGTGGCCCGCTGAAGAACCTAAGCGTGCGCGTCAACAACGCCACCAACCGCCGCAGCTTCAACAGTGACTTCGATCAGACCCGCATCATCATCAACTACCCTCTGTCACTCTGATCCTCCCGGCAGGGGCGCTTGTCGCCCCTGCAGCTCTCCCCCTCCTTGCGTTACTATGGCGAATCCCCTCTCTGGAAGTCGCCTGCATGAGTAAACCCGGTCAAATGGTGCTAGTGGCACTGCGCAAAATGATTGCCTCGGGCGAGCTGGCGGCAGGCGAGCGGCTGATGGAAATCCCGACGGCGGATCGCTTTGGCGTCTCGCGCATGCCGGTGCGCATGGCTTTCCTGACCCTCGAACAGGAAGGCTTGCTGGTACGCCACGGCGGACGGGGCTATCAGGTGCGTTCGGTGAGTGCCGACGATATTGCCGGCGCCGTGGAAGTGCGTGGGGTGCTGGAGGGGCTGGCCGCACGGCAGAGTGCCGAACGTGGTTTGAGCGAGCAAGCTCAGGCGGCACTGCACGAATGCCTGGTGCAAGGCGATGTACTGTTCGACAAAGGCTACGTGACAGAAGAAG
Organism: Pseudomonas sp.; assembly: GCA_003525045.1. Taxonomy (GTDB): domain Bacteria; phylum Pseudomonadota; class Gammaproteobacteria; order Pseudomonadales; family Pseudomonadaceae; genus Aquipseudomonas. The sequence continues at coordinate 3,074 of DQGF01000152.1, forward strand.
ACCTTGAGGCGTTTCATGACCTCAACATGCGCTTTCACCAGGTGATCGTCGAAAGCAGCGCCAACCCGGCCATCGCCGAAGCCCTGGCGCGCAATGACCATCGCCCCTTCGCTTCAGTGTCAGCGCTGGCGTTCGATCGCGAAGACATGACGCGCGAATACCGGCGCTTCAACTTCGCGCACATGCAACACCACTCGGTGTTCGACGCGCTGGTCAGTCGCCAGGGTGCTCGCGCCGAAGCCATCATGCGCGAACATGCCAATGCGACCCTGCGTTACGCCGAGGTGTTCGGTGCGACCGGCAACAGTAGCGAACGGTTGAAAGTGATCGCGCGCGGCGAATGATCGTTTGGTTCAGAGGTCCAGCACCAACAACGCCGATTTGGATCTCGAACAGCAGGGTGTGAACTGATCATTGGCAGCTTGCTCCTCTTCGGTGAGAAACAGGTCACGGTGATCAGGCACCCCTTTCAGCACACGGGTCAGGCAGGTTCCACAAACACCCTGCTCACAGGAAATCGCGATCTCGACACCGTGGCTCTCCAGCACCTGGACCACCGTCTTGTCGACCGGAATGTCGAACACCTGCCCGCTCCTGCCGAGCTTCACCTGGAACGTCGCATCTGTACTGGTATCCACCGGCGCTGCGGCGAAGTATTCACGGTGCAGCTGCTCATCACTCCAGCCCTGCTCCCTGGCGCTGTCGAGCACATGCTGCATGAAGCCAGACGGACCACAGACATACAGGTGCAAGTCCGCAGCCGGACCGGCGAGGACCTTGGCGGCATCCAGGCGCGAATCGGCGTCTTCATCGAAATGCAGGTGCACGCGCCCGGCAAAGGGTGCCCCATTAAGTCGCTCGACAAAAGCCGCACGGTCACTGGCGCGCGCACAGTAATGCAGTTCGAAATCGGCACCGCTGTCGGCCAGTTGCTCGGCCATGCAGAGAATCGGGGTGATGCCGATACCGCCGGCGAACAACAGGCTGCGCCGCGCTTCACCCACCAGCGGGAACAGGTTGCGCGGCTCGCTGATGTACAGCCGATCGCCGCTGTTGACCTGCTCATGCATGCACTGCGAACCACCGCGCGAGGCTGCGTCCTTGAGCACGCCGATCTGGTAGCGATGGCGCTCTTGCGGGTGATTGCACAGTGAGTACTGGCGGATCAGTCCACCAGGCAAGTGGACGTCGATATGGGCGCCGGCACTGAAGCCTGGCAGTTCCCCACCGTGGGCACAGGTCAGCTCGTAGCTGCAAATATCCAACGCTTCGTTGTTGCGGGATGTCACGACGACTTCAATCATGTCGCACCTTCAAGACCGGCCACCGCAGTGGCCGCTAAAAATGGGAATGGGAGTGGACCGGGGTACGTTCGAGGGCGCTCGCCGTCGCTATTTGACCGTGGCGATCAGCTCGACAGCCGGAGCCCGCTCACGGGCGATGATGCGTTCCAGCACTCGCCTGGACTGCACGCCACCGGCATCGATATTGAGCTTGAGCAAGTTGCGCTCAGGGTTGGCCAGCAGGTTTTTCTGCTGTTGCTCAAGCATGTCCAGATCTTCGCTGAAGATCTTTCCCTGGCCCTCACGGATGCTCGCGGTCAGCGCTTCGTCATGCGGATTGAAGTTGCGTGCCATACCCCAGAAGTACCAGATCGAGTTGTCGGTTTCTGGTGTAATGAAGTCGACCACGATGCTCGCGGCTTTGTGTTGCGACGCTGCGTTGTAACCACCCTTGCCGGCGTGAGCCACCCCCACTTCGATCAATACGTGACTGGGCGGGCTGAAGCGGCAGATCTGCCAACGGTCCACCGGCACGTCGTCGGCCAGGTTGTTACCCCGCAGGGCCATGCGCCAGAACGGCGGCGCCATGATGTTTTCCATGTGCCGTGCGGTGACGACTTCGTCACCCTGAACCGTGGTGACCGGCGCCGCTTCATCGATCTCCTTCTGGCCAATGCTTGAAGCGTGCACGTAGGTTTCGTGGGTGAGGTCCATCAGGTTATCGATCATCAGGCGATAGTCGCAGCCGATATGGAACAGCCCACCGCCATAGGCCCACTGATCGCTGACAGCCCATTCCAGATGATGGATCAGCGCAGGATCGGCCTTGTCCTGCTCCCCGGGCCAGACCCAGATAAAACCGTAACGCTCTTCAACGGCGAACGTCTTGTTGCACGGAAAGCCCCGTACCCGCTGACCCGGCATTTCGACGGTCTTGCCGTCACAGCCCATCACCAGGCCGTGGTAGCCGCAGACCAGATTGCCGTTCTCGACATACCCAAGCGATAGGGGGGCGCCGCGATGCGGGCAAAAATCCTCGACGGCGGCAACACGCCCTTCATGGCCGCGATAGAAAACGATTTTCTCACCGCATA
>DQGF01000152.1:5782-5948 GCA_003525045.1 Pseudomonas sp.
GTCTCACCGCATATTTGCCGCCCCAGGGGCTTCTCAGCAATCTCGTCGGGAGTACAGGCGACATACCAGGTGTTCTTCGGATACATGGGGATCTCCAGGCAGGTTTATTTTTATGGATCCATTTGATCGATTTTAACCCAGAAAAGTCAAGCTTTTTTGCCTATAA
>DQGF01000541.1:0-154 GCA_003525045.1 Pseudomonas sp.
GCACAAGATCACGCTGGGCCAACATCTAGTCATGCAGAGCTTCATGACGCAGTTTCAAGGCGTGATCTGGCCCTGATTGGCGCACAAAGAGCCCAGCCCGAGCAGCAGGGCCGAACGCTTGGGTTTCAGGTACGACTCGATCCGCGTCAGGGTG
>DQGF01000541.1:444-3928 GCA_003525045.1 Pseudomonas sp.
GCGACTCGATCCGCGTCAGGGTGCAAGGCGCCAGGGCTTGCAATGCCGCAGGAAGCGGTTCCTGGACAAACAGCAGGCCCGGCGTATGGGCTACGCTGCTGACCTCCGACTCGGTGATCGAACTGACGGGCCGACCCATGTAATAGACCAGGCGAATGTCCGCAGCTCCCAAGCTATAGGCCGGGAAGTTTGGGTATGCGTCGGTGGTGGCCTTTATCTCCGGAAATCCGTTGATCCGATGGGCGAACACCCGCCCTTCAAGCCCCAAGTAGAACAGCGTGTATCCCGCCAGTACCACGGCCGGAACAACGCGCAGACTCCAGCGCTGCCAAGGGTGCCGGGCCTGGGTCAGCAGTTGGCTCCAGTGCCAGGCCAACAGCAGGGCGATGGCCGGATAGATAGGCAACAGGTACTTGGCGTGCTTTTCGGTGAACAGCGAGAACAGCAGCAGCGGCACCAGAATGCAGCACAGCAACAGGGTCAACTGCGGGCTCAGGCGGATGGCCTGCCAGAGTTGACGCGGCCGCACCAGTAATATCAGCCAGAAGGGAAAGAAATCCCCACCCAGATACAACAGATAGGCATACCAGGCTTCTGCCCCCTGGCCATTGATTTTCTTGACAATGTCTTCGTTGAGGATGGCCGACCAGACGCCCCAGCCCTCCTCCATGGACACCGCCAAATACCAGGAAATCCCGACCAGCACCGCAAGCACCCAGCCCCAGCTGTCACACAGAAAAGCTCGGGCCAGACGATCGCGGCTGATCAACGCATAGACCAGTATCGGTGCGGTCACCCACAACAGGCAGACCGGCCCCTTGGTCAGCAAGGCACAGCCGAGCAGCCCGTAACTGAGCCAGACCCAACTGCGACCGCCTTGCGCGAACAGAAAGCGCCATGCACAAAACAGCGCTAGCAGACACAGGCCGGTCAAAGGCATTTCTATTTCTGCCCTGCGGGCAAACAGGCTGAACCCGGCATTCGCCGCCAGGAACACCACAGCCAGCAGCGCCACTTGTCGCCTGGCGAATGCACAAGCCTGGCGATACAAGGTCACACAACACAGCGTCGCAAACAGCGCCGAAGGCAGGCGCACGCTCCATTCGGAGAGGCTGCCCAACAGTGACGTGTTGACCAGGGCCAGCCAATAGAACAGCGGCGGTTTGGACAGGTACAGCTCGCCGTTCATGTACGGCAACAGCCATTGGCCAGCCTCGTGCATTTCCCGTGTCGTAACGGCGCGCCGCGCTTCATTGACGCTCAGGAACGGCAAACTCCCCAGTCCCCAGTAAAACAGCAGCAGGAGCAACACCGCCACGCCCAGGGTTGGCCAGTCCAGCGCGCGCCGCGCTGCTTGCATCGGCCGGAATGCCTCGCCTTCTGTACTCATGCGCGCCTCACTCCTTCCCAAGATGCACGAGAATGCGTGAGTCTGCTCAATGGGTCAGCTCATCGTGTTTTCGTGAACTAATAACAACGTATTGCGCCTTCACGTCAGTTCCCGCGAGTTTCCAACGGGACACGAAGTGTAGCCAAGGCTGTAGAAAAGTTACGCTCTTTGTCCGCGCCAATTCAGTGACAGCTCTGGCCGGACAGCGGGCACTAAAACCACCCCGGATGTGCTCTTCGGGGTAACTGAAGAGCTCATCCGGGGGAAGCGACTTTCAGGGTTTACGACTAAACGAATAGAACAAGTTCGGCTCCGCCACGACATACAAATGGCCCTGCGCATCCATGGTTACGCCTTCTGGATGCACCTTGGGCGAGAAAAAATCCTTCACGCCTTCGAGCAGACTTTTGTAGCTGACAAAGCGGCCTTCTTTATCCAGCTCAATCAATAATTTGGACTGCTCGCTGAGTAAAATGAGATGGCCAGTGCCCGGATCGTAATAGGCGTCGGCCAGGTCACGCCCGAAAACGCTATGGTTCACCCATTCAGTTCGATCGATCAAGTTGATGGACAAGTTTCCATTCAGGCTCTGCGACACTCCACCAATCTCATACAATTGTCGCGGGTCGCGCTCCTTGATCACAAATAAACGGTCCCCTGCAGGGTCATAGGTCACCCCTTCAAAGCCCTTGTTGTGTGTGCTCAGGTTGACGCCTACGGTGATGAACGGCTCTGCTCGCTTTCGAATGGTTGCAGACTTCTCGGGCAGTTGGATAAACGTCAGACGTTGGTCAACTTCTTCAGAGACCACTACTCGACCATTGCCCATGTAGGCCAATCCTTCGGTATCGTCAAAGCCCTCAAGCGGATAACGCTCAAGTACATTGCCAGCGCGGTCGAGAGCGACGATTTGCATGACCCCGCCGTTGGTAATGGCCAGCAACCGGTCATGGTCGTAGTCGTAAGTGATACCTGAGAGGTCTTCTTCAATGCCCTCTATTGGCTTAGCCACTACATCAGGCACAAAGCCTGGCAGCCATAAGCCAGTCGCTTGACTGGCGCTGCCCCAGGTTTGCAGTACAGAGTGGTACAGCTGTTGATGCCAGTAGAAACGGCTGGACGCTGTCCCAAGCACTCCTGACAACAGCAACACCACAATAAAAATGCGCAAACGATGTCGTCGCTGAGGTCTTCGCAACACCAGAGCAGAACTCAATTCAATACTCATCGAACAACTCCGGCCGTCACAGGGGATGCTTCCACACGAATGGATAAACCTTGTCTGGCGCGGGAGACTGGCAACGATGGTTGTCCGCGTCCGCGCCAACCAAGAACCACTCAGCCCTTGAGGTATCGCCAACACTGCGAGCTTTTTGCGGGTCGTAACAGCGGGCCAAATCGCGCGCGGGCACCAAGGCATAGGCCTGCGGGTGGCTACGAAGCCACATCGCTGATTGTTCCAGAGAGCGGCTCTCCATGAAGCCAAAATGCACAATAGGTTGCTGCGCGAATAACCAGTGCCCCTCACGCCAGCTGACCAGCACCAACTCGGAGTTTCCGGTCAGCCGCGCCACCTCACGCATGATGGTTTCGTGGGGGTTAATGCCTTCTTTACGGGGCTCGATGAAGCCGCGGACAAACCACGCGCACAACCACACTGCGGTCAGTACAACAAATACCGTTCTGCCCCTCGGACGCTTGCTGAACCAACGGCGCAGCATCCAGGGAATGAGTGGCGCCACTAGCAGAATCAATGCGGGTAGCGCAGGAAAGATGTACAGCTTGCGTTTACCGCTGCTCAGGCTAAAAAACAACAACACCAGTACCACCCAACCGAGTAGCACCAACACTCGACCATCGTGCTTGGCCAACTGCTTACGCCAAGCTGGCACCAGCCACGGGAGCATGAAAAAAATCGGTACCCAGTACTTGGGGATAACCTGGACGAAGAAATACCAAAACGGTTCGCGGTGATCCCAAGCGTTGGCGTAACGACCAGCCGTTTGCTTGAGCAAGATTTCCTGGGCGTAAGCCAAACTATCGGTACTGCCCTGCAGTACGATCACCAGCAGAGGACCCAGCCATACCGCAATT
>DQGF01000541.1:4204-16141 GCA_003525045.1 Pseudomonas sp.
AGCAGTACGATCACCAGCAGAGGCCCCAGCCATACCGCAATTGCTGCTAACGCCGCCAGCAGCCCCAGCCACCAGGCTCCCGCTTTGCCGGGCATGGGCACCACGCCTTTCCAACCTTTGCGCACCGCATACGCGTAGGGGATCAGCATCAACACCGGCAGAAAGCCCACACCTTTGCTGATGATTCCAAACCCCATGGCTGCACAGGCAACGTAGTACCAACGCCACGCCGGGCCGAGCAATAGATGCCGGCATAAACCATAGATCCCCAGAATTATCCAAAGGGCCAGAAAGCCATCAATCTGCCCCGTCCGTAAAATGCTGTAGGTCTGGTAGGTCGCGAGAAACAATATTGCTGCGATTACACCTACACGCCGGCCCCACAAGCGACGGCCCAGGTCATACAAGCAGGCCGTAGTAACGGCACCTGCCAGTAGCGCTGGTAAATAGAGGGCTACTTTTGGCAGGTGGGTAAGCTGCACGAATAGCGCCACAGTCCACATGAAGAGTGGAGGTTTGTCTGCGTAAATTTCGCCAGCCCGATGGGGAATAAACCAAGAACCGTTCTGCAGCATTTCCAAGGCAACGCCGAGAAAACGCTCTTCATCGACGTTCAACGGCTGGCGCCAGCCAAGACCGGCTCCCACCATGACCAACGTCAACACCACAAAAGCCAAAAGCTCTAACCGCGAAGAAGATAGTCGTATCCGCACCGTCTCAGTCCTTTTTATCCAGTTCGTGGCTTTCTTGCTCACGATGCTTGGCGATCAACTGCAAATTGCGCAGGTACACAATGAAACCGAAGGACTGGCCGACAATAAAAACCGGATCTTCGCGGTAAATTGCGTACGCCAACAGCAGCGCACTGCCGACGATGCTCAGGTACCAGAACCCCACAGGGATCATGCTGCGTTTTTTGTACTCGCTGTACAGCCACTGCAGAACAAACCGCCCGGTAAATGCCAACTGACCAACGAAGCCAATGGCCAACCACAAAGATTCTCTGCCCATGTCAGACCTCGGTTTCTTGTGCGTTGACTTCCAGGCGGGTGCGTTTTATCAGCCACCACACCCCGAACAAATCAACAATGCCCACGAGGGCTCGGTCGAAGTTTCCATAGTTGGAAACCCCTGCTCCACGCTCACGGTGGTTCACCGGTTGAATCAACATTCGGCCGTTGTGACGGCGGATCAGGGCAGGAATAAAGCGGTGCATGTGATCGAAATATGGCAGGCGCAGAAAAGCTTCACGTTCAATCAATTTGATACCGCAACCGGTATCGGGTGTTTGATCTTTCAACAGGCTACCGCGCAGATTGTTGGCAAATCGCGAAGCCCAGCGTTTGCTCGCCGTATCCCGGCGATTTACGCGGTGACCCGCCACCAGTTTAACGCCTGCGGGTTTACCCTCCGAACCACGAACCAGGTCCAGCATTTTCGGCAGATCGGCTGGATCGTTTTGCCCATCGCCATCAAGGGTTGCCAACCAGTGCCCGCGCGCCACTTCAGCAGCGTGGTAAATCGAGGTGCTTTGCCCGAGGGAACGAGCATGACTGAGTACCCGCAATTGACTGTAGCCACTAGTTTGTAATGCTCGTAATTCGGCGGCGGTGGAGTCAGTACTCCCATCGTCAACCACTATGACTTCAAACGTCTCGTTGACGAGCGCGGCACGCACTTCTTCCAATAGTGGAATAAGGTTACCTGCTTCATTTTTTGCCGGAATCAGAACCGACACATAGGGCGTTTCGTGCATGACGTTTCCGTAAAAAAGCTGAGAAAGTGAGTGGCTAAACGCCGTAATAGTTGCGGTACCAATCGACAAACGACTGCACGCCGGTGGACACCGTGATCTGTGGGCGAAAACCCACACGATCCTCCAGCTCGCGAGTGTCCGCCCACGTGTTAACGACGTCGCCTGATTGCAACGGCAAGAAATTTTTTATTGCGCGGATTCCCAGCGCCTCTTCAATGCACTCGACAAATTCCAGGAGCTTCACCGGCGCGCCAAATCCGATGTTATAAACCTTGTTTCGCGCGCCAGTCTCATCAGTAGGTGGCAGCGGTATCAATCGCACAAGGCCCTCGACGATGTCGTCGATATAGGTGAAATCGCGAGACATCGCGCCGTCGTTGTACACGTCGATGGTGCGACCTTTAAGGATGGCGTCAGTGAATTTGAACAGTGCCATGTCGGGCCGACCCCAAGGTCCATACACGGTAAAAAATCGCAGACCGGTAGTGGGAATGCCATAGAGATGCGAGTAGGCGTGGGCCATCAGTTCATTGGCGCGCTTGGTAGCTGCATAGAACGACACCGGCCGATCGACACGGTCGGTCGTGGCATACGGTAAGTGGTCGTTCAATCCGTACACCGAGCTACTTGAGGCGTAAATCAGATGCGCCGGCCTATGAGCACGACAGGCTTCCAACACGTTAAGGAATCCCACCAGATTGCTTTGCGCATAGGTGTCCGGGTGGTCTATGGAATAGCGCACACCGGCTTGGGCAGCCAGGTGGACGACTTGCTCGAACTCATTTTCAGCAAACAAATCCAGCAGCGCTTGTTTGTCGGCCACATCCAGCAACTGGAACTGGAAATTGCGGTATGCCGCCAGTTGCGACAGTCGAGCCTGTTTCAGCTCAACGCTGTAGTAGCTGTTGAGGTTGTCGATGCCAATAACCTGGTGGCCATTGCTGCATAGACGCTTGGCAGTATGGAACCCGATAAAACCTGCGACGCCGGTTACCAGTACCCTCATAAATCTCGTCCTTCCGCGCCTTGCCCAACGAGGTAGTTGGACAAATCCTGCGCCCCGTTAATGTCTTCGACGCCGATGAGTCCAGAAAACGCAATGGCGATTTTTCCCTGGGTAACAGGGTTAGCGTCAACATCCCTACGGCATCTGGGACGACAAACTTCTGCTAAGCGGGTTGGCTGTGCCAAACCGACATAGTCGCTACAAAGGACGGTCACTTCCATAAATCACTCTGCTTGATGGCAAGGCATTTCTGTACCTGCATAGGCTTATATCAAAAAGAGATGAAAATTTTGTTAGTGGCCGAGGTAGTAGCGAGAAACTGCTAAAAACAATGCGTTTTAATGGAGAACAGGCGTTCAGCAGGCGCCGTACGCCCCAGATCTGCCGGGCGTACGGGTGGGCCGCCGGCAGTGCGGTGCATGTCACAGCCATCGGTCATGGTTTTAAATGCATAGCTATCGATGCACATGATAACCATTACCACGATCACGCCCAGCGCCACACTTTTTGCTGCAACTTAGATGACCAGATAACAACAACTACGCAAATGACGTGAACGCAATATAAAGCCAAAATATCTGTAAGACTTTTCCCACTAGTGGTGTGAGATCGATAAGGATTAAACGCTATTTGCCTGGGAGTGCAGATAAATGATTTTCCGACCACTTTTTCATGCTTCTTTCACAAAACCGAGCTTAACCTCAAGGAATACAGGCGAGTTCTCACTTGCCCACCCAAGCACGAAAAATCTACTGGAGCGTTTGATCAAGCATTTCAGGTAATTGATTGATGCAGCTTTTCTTTTAGCGACTACGCTGTCTTCGATCTATGTTTTTAGCCTCAAAGGTTATTCACTTTTCAGCCCCGAGGTGCCCATGAGTCAAGCGTTTCTTCCGTTCTCCCGTCCCAGTATTGGCGATGAAGAGATCGCCGCCGTAGAGCAAGTACTGCGCTCCGGCTGGATCACTACCGGCCCGAAAAACCAGCAACTCGAAGAGCAGTTTTCCGACTATGTGGGTTGCCGGTATGCCGTTGCACTTTCTTCGGCCACCGGCGGCATGCACATCACGTTACTGGCATTGGGAATCGGCCCGGGCGATGAAGTTATTACCCCGTCACAGACCTGGGTGTCGACCGCCAACATGATCTGCCTGCTGGGGGCCACGCCGGTGTTTGTCGACGTGAACCGCGACACGTTGATGAGTGATCTGTCGAGCATCGAAGCGGCGATCACGCCACGCACCAAAGCGATCATTCCGGTACATTACGCCGGCGCCGCGTTTGATCTCGATCCGCTGTATGCGCTGGCCGACAAACACGGCATCCCGGTTATCGAAGACGCCGCGCACGCCGCCGGCACGTTCTACAAAGGTCGTCATGTCGGATCAAAAGGCACGGCGATTTTCTCTTTCCACGCGATCAAGAACATGACTTGCGCCGAGGGCGCCATGTTCGTCAGCGACGATGAAGCGCTCGCCTCCCGGGTGCGCATGCTCAAGTTTCATGGGCTTGGCGTCGATGCCTACGACCGCATGACTCACGGCCGCAAGCCTCAGGCCCAGGTGATCGAGCCGGGTTTCAAATACAACCTGGCCGACATCAATGCCGCCATCGCCCTGGTGCAATTGGAGCGTCTGGACGAGATCAACGCCAAGCGCACCGAATTGGCCAAGACTTACCTGCAACGGCTGGAAGGCTCAAAAGTACAACCGCTGGCGATTCCGGCTTACACGCAACAGCACGCCTGGCACCTGTTCATCCTGCGCATCGACGCCGAACGCTGTGGCCTGGATCGCGAAGCCTTCATGAACGCCCTGCAAGCGCAGAACATCGGCACCGGCATTCACTTCATCGCGACGCACCTGCACACCTACTACCGCCAGCGCTTCCCCAACATCCACCTGCCCAATACCGAATGGAACTCGGCGCGCCTGTGCTCGATCCCGTTGTTCCCTGACATGACCACCGATGATGTCGATCGTGTGGTCGGCGCCATTGAAAACGTTATGGACTCAAGCCTGTGAAACCTTACCCCGTCCGTTGCGTGTCGATCGTCATCCCGGTCTACAACGAAGAAGACAGCTTGCCCGAGTTGCTGCGACGTACCGAAGCGGCCTGCCAGCAATTACGCCAAGAATACGAAATTGTGCTGGTCGACGACGGCAGTCGGGACGAATCGGCGCAAATATTGGAACAGGCAGCATCTCTCAAAGGCAGCCCGGTCGTAGCGGTCATTCTGAACCGCAATTACGGCCAGCACGCGGCAATCATGGCCGGTTTCGAACAGTGCAAGGGCGATGTCGTCATCACCCTCGACGCCGATCTGCAAAACCCTCCGGAAGAGATCCCACGGTTAGTGGCGCAGGCCGAACTTGGCTATGACGTGGTCGCCACGGTGCGCAGCAACCGTCAGGACTCGGCCCTGCGGCGCTGGCCGTCAAAGCTGATCAACCTCGCCGTGCAGCGTTCCACCGGTGTCGCCATGAGCGATTACGGCTGCATGCTGCGCGCCTACCGACGGACCATCGTCGACGCCATGCTCGCCTGTAGTGAACGCAGCACCTTCATTCCGATCCTGGCCAACAGCTTTGCCCGGCACACCACGGAAATTCTGGTGACCCACGCCGAGCGCGAACACGGTGAATCGAAGTACAGCCCGATGCGCCTGGTCAACCTGATGTTCGATCTGATCACCTGCATGACCACTACCCCGCTGCGCTTGCTGAGCATTATCGGCTTCGCCATGGCCGGTTTGGGCGTGCTGTTCGCCACTGCCTTGATCGTCCTGCGCCTGGTATTCGGCGCCAGTTGGGCCGGCCACGGGACGTTCGTGCTGTTCGCCGTGCTGTTCGTGTTCACCGGCGGGCAGTTCATCGGCATGGGCCTGCTGGGCGAGTACCTGGGTCGCATGTACAGCGATGTCCGCGCCCGCCCCCGGTTCTTTATCGAAAAAGTCCTGCGTGGACAACCCGCTTCTCCTGCTCCCGTGGTCACCGTTGACGGCCTCACTTCCACTTCTTCAGATCAGGTTCTCTCATGAGTGCAAAAGCTGTTGTCTTCGCCTATCACGATATTGGCTGTGCCGGCATCGAAGCCCTGCTCAGCGCCGGCTATGACATCGCCGCCGTGTTTACCCACGCCGATGATCCGAAGGAAAACGCTTTCTACGGCTCCGTTGCGCAACTATGCGCCCGCAACGGCATTGCGGTGCACGCCCCGGAAGATGCCAACCATCCACTGTGGGTCGAGCGCATCAGCCAGCTCAACCCGGATTACCTGTTCTCGTTCTACTACCGCAACCTCTTGAACGAACCGCTGCTGGCCACGGCCCGTAACGGTGCGTTCAACCTGCACGGCTCATTGTTGCCGCGCTACCGTGGCCGCGCACCGGCTAATTGGGTGCTGGTTAATGGCGAAACCGAAACGGGCGTGACTTTGCACCGCATGGTCAAACGCGCCGACGCCGGTGCAATCATTGCCCAGCAAAAAGTCGCGATTGAGCGCACCGACACCGCGCTAAGCCTGCACGGCAAATTGCGCGTCGCCGCCACCGATCTGCTGCGCGACACACTGCCGGCGTTGCTCGCCGGTAAAGTCAGCGAAACGGAACAGGACGAATCGAAAGCCACGGTGTTTGGTCGCCGCACGCCGGCCGACGGCAAGCTTGTGTGGAAGCGCCCCGCCGAAGAACTGTTCAACCTGGTGCGTGCCGTGACCCAGCCATATCCGGGCGCGTTCTGCGCCGTGGGCGAGCACAAACTGATCGTCTGGAGCGCCGAAGTCGCCAAGGGCAACGAAGGTCAGGCGCCGGGACGGGTGATCAGTGTCGATCCGCTGCGCATCGCTTGTGGCGAAGATTCCCTGGTCATCACCGCCGGCCAGCGCAACGACAACGGCTTGTACCTGAGCGGTCCGCAACTGGGCAACGAACTGGGGCTGGTCGACGGCTCCGAGCTGCGTGGCGCCGAGTCCGGCCACGCGCCGCGTCGCACGCGCGTGCTGATCCTTGGCGTCAATGGGTTCATCGGCAATCACTTGTCCGAGCGCCTGCTGCGTGATGACCGATACGAAGTGTATGGCCTCGATATCGGCTCCGACGCCATCGACCGCCTGCGCAGCCACCCGCATTTCCACTTCGTTGAAGGCGACATCAGCATTCACTCCGAGTGGATCGAATACCACGTCAAGAAGTGCGACGTGATCCTGCCGCTGGTGGCAATTGCCACGCCGATCGAATACACCCGCAATCCATTGCGCGTGTTCGAACTGGACTTCGAAGAAAATCTGAAACTGGTGCGCTATTGCGTCAAATACAACAAGCGGGTGATCTTCCCCTCGACCTCCGAAGTCTATGGCATGTGCCAGGACCAGAACTTCGACGAAGACACCTCCAACCTCATCGTTGGCCCGATCAACAAACAACGTTGGATCTACTCGATCTCCAAGCAACTGCTGGACCGGGTGATCTGGGCGTACGGCCAGAAAGGCCTGAACTTCACGCTATTCCGTCCCTTCAACTGGATGGGCCCACGCCTCGACCGACTGCATTCGGCACGCATCGGCAGCTCCCGGGCGATCACGCAACTGATCCTCAATCTGGTGGAAGGCACGCCGATCCGCCTGTTCGATGGCGGTGAGCAAAAACGCTGCTTCACCGACATCGCCGACGGCGTGGAAGCCCTGGCACGGATCATCGACAACGACAATGACGCCTGCAATGGTCAGATCATCAACATCGGCAACCCGGACAACGAAGCCAGCATTCGCCAGTTGGGCGAGGAACTGCTGCGCCAATTCGAAGCGCATCCGCTACGCGACAAATTCCCGCCGTTCGCCGGGTTCCGCGATGTCGAAAGCAAGGCCTTCTATGGCGCCGGTTACCAGGACGTGTCATACCGCAAACCAAGCATCGCCAACGCCACGCGCCTGCTGAACTGGACGCCAACCGTCGAGATGAGCGAGACCATCGGTAACACGCTGGACTTCTTCTTGCGCGAGGCCATGCTCGAAATCGCGGAGCACTCTAAAGAAGAATCATGCTGATGCGGGCATACCTGCGGATTGATGTCGACACCTACCGAGGCACCCGTGAGGGGGTGCCGCGGCTGCTGGAAATCCTCGAAGAAGCGCAGGTCAAGGCGACGTTTTTTTTCAGTGTCGGCCCGGACAACATGGGGCGCCATTTGTGGCGCCTGATCCGTCCGCAATTCCTCTGGAAAATGCTCCGCTCCAACGCGGCAGGCCTGTACGGCTGGGACATCTTGTTGGCCGGCACTGCATGGCCCGGCAAACCGATTGGCCGCGATCTCGGGCATTTGATGCGTCAGGCCCGGGCCGCTGGCCACGAGGTCGGCCTGCACGCCTGGGATCACCATAGCTGGCAGGCCAATGCCGGGCGTTGGAGCGATGGGCAACTGATCGAGCAGATTCGCCAGGGCGTGGACACGCTCAGCGACATCCTTGGGCAAAAAGTCGAGTGCTCGGCCGCTGCCGGATGGCGGGCGGACGAGCGCGTGATCGAGGCCAAGCAGGCGTTCGACTTTCGCTACAACAGCGACTGTCGCGGCCAGAGCCTATTCCGGCCGACCCTGGCCGATGGTGGCCTCGGTACGCCGCAAATTCCCGTGGACTTGCCGACCTTCGATGAAATAGTCGGCCCGACCGTGGCCGCCAAGGACTTCAACGCGTTCATTCTTGAGCGCTTCAGCCCGAAAAAACTCAACGTCTACACGATCCATGCCGAAGTAGAAGGGATTCTGATGGCCAACGATTTTCGCCAATTGCTGGCCGACGCGCGCCAGCGAGGTATTCGATTTCAACCCTTGGGCGATCTGCTACTCGAGGCACCCGCCACCTTGCCGACCGGTCGCGTGTTGCGCGGCTCGCTCGAAGGTCGCGAAAGCTGGTTGGGAGTGCAAGGCGTATGAGCAAACCCTGGGCATTGCCGCTGCTGCTGGGCCTTTGTCTGTTGGCGTACCTGCTGCCATTGGGCAGTCATGGCTTGTGGATTCCCGACGAAACCCGCTACGCCCAGATCAGCCAGGACATGCTCCTGAGCGGTAACTGGGTCTCGCCGCATTTCATGAGCCTGCGCTATTTCGAAAAACCGGCGGCTGGCTACTGGATGATTGCCGTCAGCCAGGCAGTGTTTGGCCAGAACCTGTTCGGCGTGCGGTTTGCCTCCGCCTTGAGCACCGGGATGAGTGTGTTGCTGTGTTACCTCATCGCTCGCCGGATGTGGAACGAACCGCGCAAAAGTTTTGCCTGCGCGCTGCTCTACATGAGTCTCACCGTAATCGCCGGCAGCGCGGGCTACGCCAACCTCGATCCGCAGTTCACCTTTTGGGTCAACCTGAGTCTTGTCGCCTTGTGGTTTGCCCTAGAGAGCGTCGGCCGCACCCAACGCCTGATCGGCTGGGCGGTGCTCGGCCTGGCCTGCGGCATGGGGTTCCTGACCAAGGGCTTTCTGGCCTGGCTGCTGCCAGTGCTGATCGCCCTGCCCTGGATGGTCTGGCAAAAACGCTGGCGCGAACTGCTGATCTACGGGCCGCTGGCAATTGTCGTGGCCATCGCCGTCAGCTTGCCCTGGGCGCTGGCGGTGCACGCGCAGGAGCCCGATTACTGGCGGTTCTTCTTCTGGCATGAACACATTCGGCGCTTCGCCGGGGACGATGCCCAGCATGACGCGCCATGGTGGTTTTACTTGCCGTTGCTGGTGGCGTTCAGTCTGCCGTGGGCGGCGTTGCTGCCATCGGCGTTGAGGCAGGCGTGGCAAACGCGTCGCCAGGCCAGCATCGGCTTCCTGTTGCTGTGGCTGTTGATGCCGTTACTGTTTTTCAGCCTCAGCAAAGGCAAATTGCCGAGCTACATCCTGCCGTGCCTGCTGCCGTTATCCTTGCTCCTGGGTCATGCGCTGGCCGACCGACTGCAACTGAAACAGGGCCGGGTCCTTGGAATTAACGGTCTAATGAACCTGATGCTGGGCCTGATCACTTTGCTGGCCCTGGTCTATCTGCAACTGAAAAAACCGCTGTACGACCATGAGCCACACAACCTGGTGCTGATGCTCATCGGACTGATCGGCTGGATCATGGCCAATCTGCTCCAAGCCTTCAGACCTTTGCAATGCTGGGCAGCGCCGGCGTTCGGCAGTTTGCTGCTGATCGGGTTGCTGCCGGCCGGATTGCCCAAGTCCGTGGTCGCTAACAAAATGCCCGACCAGTTCATCCTCGAACACCTTCAGGAACTCGGCCAGACCGACAATCTGCTGAGCAACGATCTCGGCGCTGCATCGGCCCTGGCGTGGCGCCTTAAACGCCCGAACGTGGCGTTGTACAACACGATAGGCGAGCTGAAATACGGCCTTGCCTACCCTGACGGGATACAGCAGCGGGTCGACCCGAAACAGGTGCAACAGTGGATGCGCGAGGCCCGCCAAAGCGGCTCGGTCGGGGTGGTCATGCGCGTCAAGGGTGACGAGGAACTGCAGGAAATCGAACGGTTACCCAAGGATGGCAAACGCTATGAACAAGGCAATCTGGTCATTCTGATTATCCCTCAGGGTGCGTCATGAGCCTGTTGCTACTGCTGGCCGCTTGCGTGCTGACTTGCCTGGGCCAGATTGCCCAGAAGTACGCCGTGGAAAGTTGGCGCGGCAAGACCTCGGACTGGAGCGAAAAACTGCGCTCGCCGTGGCTGTGGCTGGCGCTCGGCGCTCTGGGGTTGGGATTGCTGGTGTGGTTGCTGGTGTTGCAGCGCCTTGAAGTCAGCATTGCCTACCCGATGCTGAGCCTGAATTTCGTACTGATCACCCTGGTCGCCCGTTTCGTTTTCCACGAGACCGTCGACCGTCGTCATTGGCTAGGCGTGGCCCTGGTGATGGGTGGCGTAGTGTTGCTGGGGCAACACACATGACCCTTCGGCGCGGCATCACCTTTGCCCTGGGCAGCGTGCTGCTGGTCAGTGTCGCGCAGTTGGGCATGCGCTGGAGCATGAATCGCCTGCCCTCCCCTGAACAATGGTTGACCGCCAGCGTCGATCTATCCGCCGTCGCCGTGGTTCTGGCCGCGATCTTCGCTTATGCCCTGTCGATGCTCTGCTGGCTCGTCGCCCTGAGGGATTTGCCGTTGGGCCGGGCTTACTCGCTGTTGAGCATCAGCTACGCCCTCGTCTACCTGCTGGCTGCCAGCCTGCCGCTGTTCAACGAAGGTTTCACCCTTTCAAAAAGCCTAGGTGTGGCCCTGGTCATCCTCGGTGTCATCACCGTCAACTCTCGACCTGCTCGCGCGCCCAAACTTAGGAGTGCCCCATGAAAATCAGCGTATTCGGTAGCGGCTATGTCGGCCTCGTCCAGGCAACCGTCCTGGCAGAGGTCGGTCATGATGTCGTTTGCATGGACATCGACTACGAAAAAGTGACAGCCCTTAATCAGGGCCAAGTAAGCATCTTCGAACCTGGCCTGGCTGAATTGGTTAAGGAGAATCTGGATAACGGACGGCTACGCTTCACCTGCGAAGAAAAGCTTGCCGTGGAGCATGGTCAGGTTTTGTTTATCGCCGTGGGCACGCCATCACGTCCGGACGGCTCAGCGGATTTGAGTAGTGTCTTCTTGGTGGGCGAAGCCATCGCCCGACACCGCAGCGAGCCAATCATCATCGTTGAGAAATCCACTGTACCAGTGGGCACCGGTGATGCCCTGCGCGATCGGATTCTTGAGGCCCTGCGACGCTACGACCAAACACTGAAGTTCGATATCGTCTCCAATCCAGAATTTCTCAAGGAAGGCTCGGCCGTCGCCGATTGCCGGCGCCCGGACCGGATCGTCATTGGTTGCGAGCGTGATGAGGTACGCGACGTGATGCGCGAGCTTTATGCGCCGTTCAATCGCAACCATGACCGAATCATGTTCATGGACCTGCGCAGCGCGGAGCTGACCAAGTACGCCGCCAACTGCATGCTGGCGACCAAGATCAGCTTCATCAACGAGATCGCCGACCTGTGCGAGCAGGTCGGCGCCGACGTGCAGGAGATCGCGCGCGGCATCGGTTCCGACCGGCGCATCGGCGCCAAGTTCCTGCATGCCGGACCGGGCTATGGCGGCTCCTGCTTTCCGAAGGACGTGAGCGCGCTGAAGATGCTGGCGGGGAACAGCGGCTACCACTTCCAGCTGCTCAAC
>DQGF01000541.1:16259-16552 GCA_003525045.1 Pseudomonas sp.
ATCGCCGAACTGGCCGAACACCTCGGTGCCGACATCGAATCTGTGCGCCAGGGCATCGGCGCCGACTCACGCATCGGCTACGACTTTATTTATGCTGGCTGCGGTTATGGCGGATCATGCTTCCCCAAGGACATGCGCGCGCTGATCCACAGCGCACAACAAGCTCAATGCTCCAATGATCTATTGCAGGCAGTGGAAGCCATCAACCAGCGGCAGAAACACAAGCTGTTCGAGCGCATCAATGCGTTCTACAAGGGTGATTTGCGTGACAGGACGTTTGCCGTGTGGGGCCT
>DQGF01000541.1:16869-18241 GCA_003525045.1 Pseudomonas sp.
CTGGCGTTCAAACCCAACACCGATGACATGCGAGATGCCCCCAGCCGGGTGCTCATGGAAGCTCTGTGGGAAGTAGGCGCACATGTCCGAGCCTTCGATCCTGAGGCGATGCAGCAGACCCAATCCTTGTATCAGGACCACCCCAACTTGAGCCTGATGGGCACACCGGAAGCAACGCTCAGTGGTGCCGATGCGCTGATCATTTGCACCGAGTGGCAGCAGTTCAAGGCCCCGGATTTCGACCTGATCCACAAACGGCTCAAAGCCCCCGTAATCTTCGATGGTCGAAACCTGTATGACTCAGAGCGTCTCGCACACCGGGGTTTCCAATACTTCCCGATGGGGCGAGGCGATTCGTGCAGGTTGCCCATCCCACACCAAAAGTGGAATGCCAACGTCGCGCTCTGATTCCTGAAACCCGGGACTAGTGTTGCGTGGCGTAAAGTGCACGGTACCGGGTCAAACAGGCAACGTTGAGGGTTCATAGAAGGCTTGTTCAGCCGGCTCGAATCCCGGACAACTTGCACAGCGTTTAAATCGACGGCCGTCGATCGGACCCTATTTCCAACACGGCACATTCACGGTTCTGACGTTCAAGGCGCACTGAAGCAATGTGGCTAACACCGGCCGTGTAAGTACGTGCTCAATTTAAATGAGCGTCAGCCAGTTCTTTCCACTGTGCGGCATTCAATGATCCGAGAATCCTCGGGTCGTGAATACCATCCACCTTGACGAATAGGGTTTGCGTGTAAGCGCTGGAGCGCTCTCCCGCACGTACCCCCATCTGGCGCTCGAAATGATCGATACAACCGCTATGGGTGATCAGGATCAAATTCTCGTTGCGGCTTTTATGAGCTAACACGGCCTCTTTGAAAGCGCTATCGCACTCACTCACCCAATCCTGAGTCGTCACGGCCCGGCCCGATATCAGATCGGCAGTCTGTCGGGTGCGAGTCGAAGGGCTGGCGATCATCCGGGCTTTATCGAGACCTAGTTGTCGTAAACCTGTGCCGACCGCTATCGCAGCATTACTGCCATTGACGGTAATGCCTTCGGCGTCGCCCAGACAAGGATTCGCCGATCGGTCGCATCGTTCGGCGTGCCTGACCAGGGCAACGATGGAACCTTGCACCCACTTCTCTTTCAGCTCTGACTTAATCATATTGTTGCCCGCGCCCAGATCCATCACTGGGGTCGCCGTCGAAAACCATAAAACCACCGCGCCGACCACAAGAGTGATGACTATCAGCGCGAGGTATTTGCCGTGTAAGCGCAGAGCGTGCGGGACGAATCTTGAAATTAACGAGTCATTGATCAGGGTGTGGGGCATACCATCGAACCTGCGGCATCAGGACTTGGTGCCAGCCAGGGA
>DQGF01000469.1:0-524 GCA_003525045.1 Pseudomonas sp.
CGGCGAAGGCGTGTTCATGGGCGCTGCAGGGCTCGAGGCTCCCACGGGATTTGCATAGACCCGCTGATTTCCGGGTTGAACACGCTTGGTGTAAGAGCTGCCGGGCATCAGTTGCAACAACGCTCCCCAACCCGACAAAAACACGATGCCGTAATCTCCACATCAGCCCGAGCCATCGCCAGGTCGAGTCGCGTCTGAACAGCGGCAGCCTCGGCATCCCGACCCAGCCGTTTCAGGCATTCCACATAGCCGTGCAGGCTCCACACATTATCCAGATGCCAGGCCGCACGGCTGAGGGTGTTGTCCAGCCCCAGATCAGCGCGATAGGCCTGCAAGGCTTCTTCCACCCTGCCCTGCTCCAGCAACAACGCACCCAACGCATGCCGAACCGGCTGCATCCAGCCCCACGGCTCGTCGTACGGCAGGTTGTCGTCCAGTGACAGCGCCTGTCGCAAGTGCGCAAAAGCACTGTCGTAGTTGCCTTTGCGGTACTCGATTTCCCCGCGCAGCATGGCGCCGGCCAC
>DQGF01000469.1:881-7550 GCA_003525045.1 Pseudomonas sp.
AGGCACCCGGCTCAGGGCATCGAGGAAGAATTGCAGTTCGGTTTCCGCGGCGCCGATATGCCCACAGGCGGCGTGCGCCACGCCTCTGGCGTAATGCAGCATGGCCGTGGTCACGCAGTACAGCGCTTGATCGTTCGGCAACGGGGTAGCGAGGATGTCCTGCCACTTACCGAAGCGTATCTGCACGTGGACTTTCATCGACACGAAGCCTTCCAACCAGTCGGCCATGGGCGGCTGTTCCACGCGCAACAGCTCTTCGCGGATGGTCGCCTGCAGTTGATCGGCGGCTTCCAGGGCCGGTTGGTATTGCCCGAGGAACATCGCCGAATAGAGTTTGAAGTGGTAGTTGTGGCAGCGGTACAGGGTGTAGAAGTTGAGCGGTCCTTCCTGTTCCAGGTATTTGCTGTCGGCCTGGATCGCCCGGCTATTGGTGATCATGGCGCCACGGTAATCCCCACAGAGCACGTCGATGTGTGACGGCATATGGCGCAAGTGTCCCGCATCCGGCACCAGGTCACGCAAGACATCAGCGGCACGCAACGCCCGCTGCGGGTGCGGCGACATTTCCATGGTGTGGACGTACATGTGCAGCACGCCCGGGTGCGGCGCATCACCGTGTTGTTCCATGCGTTGCAGCGCCTGCTCCAGCACCGCCACCGCCTCAAGGGTGTCGGCGCCCGCCGCCGGTTGACCGCTGCTCAGGTCCCATAACAGCCAGGGTGTGCGGTTGATCATGGCTTCGGCAAACAGCGCAACGACGTCGGGATCTTCAGCAAAAGATTGGTAGACAGCGCGCATGGACGCCGCATAGGCATCGTTCCAGCTGAAGAGTTGCTCAAGGCTGGCCGCCTGATTGGCCTGGTAGCGTTGTTCCAGCGCCCGGATCAGCCCTTGCTCCACCGGCGTCGCCCTGTCGATATGCACCAGCGCGGCTTGTGTCGCCAGTCGGGCCTGGGCCACAGCCTCTTTCAACTCCTGTTCGATAAAGGCATCCCAACGCTTGTTGTAGTTGGGGCCCGAGGCGTAGGCGATGCCCCAGTAGGCCATTGCGCAATCGCGGTCGTGTTCGATCGCCTTGCGAAAACAACGGATGGCTTCATCGTGGTTGTAGCCGTAGCACCATATCAAGCCCCGATCGAACCAGAGCTGGGCCTGGGGCGAACGGGTCGTCACCGGGCGGCTGTAGGTGCCCAGATCGTAATAGTCGTGCATCGATTTATCCTCCCGACCAGAGCCTGATACCTCGCAGGAAATCCTGGCAGACCCGAGAGGTGGTAGCGGTCTGGTTTCCTGGAGACCATCGATAGCGTAAGAGATCCAGCATACCCCGGCGGTGCTGGCTGAGCCGTGGAACCGACGACAGGCCAGGTACTGTCGAACACTATGAAACGGGCGCGCATCACAGGGGCAGCGGACGGTCTTGAATGACTCGTTTCATCATTGGGGTAGCGGTCAGTCGCTGGACGTTGGGTAACCTGGAACGCACCTTTGCGAGTACAGAAAGTCATAGTGAACATGCCCCATTCGTCATGACTTCACCATGCCGGTCTTATTGGCATTGCCAAGTTTTGGAGGTCTTCCAATGACCCAGTCGCAAGCTGTAGTGACTCCCGCACAACCCCTGCTGCTCGAACGCAACGGCTGGGTACCCAACAACCCGCGCCTGCCAGTACTCATTTACCCCAAGGCCATTGCCGTTCAGGGCAGCGACCCGGCGGCGCTGTTCGAGAAAATCTTCAACGCCAATGGCTGGCCACCGCAATGGCGGTACGGCGTGTACAACTACCACCACTATCACACCGAAGGCCATGAAGTGCTTGGCATCGCCAGCGGCCACGCGCGCCTGATGCTTGGCGGACCGGACGGCCATGTACTGGAAGTCGGACCGGGCGATGTGTTGCTGCTGCCGGCGGGCACCGGCCACTGCAACCTGGACTCCAGCGACGACTTTCTGGTGGTCGGCGCGTACCCGCCGGGGCAGCACGCCGATATCTGCCGCCAGGCGCCCAGCGCTGCCCAACTGGCGAGCATCGACGAGCTGCCGTTTCCCGATAAAGATCCGGTGCAAGGTATGGATGGCGCGGTACCCCAGTACTGGGTCAGTCAGCGCCCACAATAGAAACCTTGCGTGCCGGGCTGCCTGTTGTCGGCACTAACCCGCAAGCCCGTTGACGCAACGGGTGCAGGAACTGCGGCTACAAGACGACGAATCGATCTGTCCGCTGCGGTCCAAACGCGGCCACCCGGTTTGGCCGCACTAAAGCGTGACCTGATGTCTTCGACTATCTAAACTTCCGAGACGCCCACACCTTGACCCCTTGGAGAATCTCGCATGGACCTTCAACATCGCAACAATGTAACCGTGATGGGTGATGGACCGTTGACGCTGATTTTCTCTCACGGCTTCGGCTGCGATCAAACCATGTGGCGTTACCTCGTCGATCACTTCAGCAACCGTTTCAAGGTCGTGCTGTATGACCTGGTCGGTGCAGGCGGGTCGGATCTCGGTGCGTACGACCGCGAAAAATACAACTCACTGGCCGGGTACGCCCAGGACCTGGGTGAAATCATTGATCAGTTCGCCACCGGCCCGGTCATTCTGGTCGGTCACTCCGTCAGTGGCATGATCGGTGTCTTGGCGGATCGCCAGTCCCCTGGCCGAATCGCAGCCCATGTCATGGTTGGACCTTCGCCTTGTTACATCGATTCCGGCGACTACGTCGGGGGCTTCAAGCTCGAAGACATCCACTCACTGCTCGACACCCTCGACAGCAATTACCTCGGCTGGTCCAGCACCATGGCCCCTGCCATCATGGGTGCGCCCGGGCAGCCGGCGTTGGGCGAAGAACTCACTAACAGTTTTTGCCGAACCGACCCGGAAATCGCCAAGCAATTCGCGCGGGTGACGTTCATGTCGGACAATCGCCAGGACGTCGCGGGCCTCTCCACGCCCACCCTGATCCTGCAAGCCACCGACGACATCATCGCCCCCGTCGCCGTGGGTGAATACCTGCATGCCGTACTCCCCTACAGCACGCTCTGCCTGGTGGACAACGTTGGCCATTGCCCGCACATGAGCGCGCCAGGTGCTTGCTCCGAAGCCATGGACCGCTTCCTGGCGCCGTGGGTGAGCGCTCATGTCGACTGAAGATCCGTCGCTGCCCGACTCGCAGACCTTGTTTGAAGAAGCACCCTGCGCATTAGTGGTGACGACAGAGGACGGCACGATCCTGCGTGCCAACCTGACCTTCAGCAACTGGATCGGCTTCAGCCAGCCAGCGTTGCGCGGTCGACGTTTTCAGGACCTGCTGACCATGGGCGGGCGCATTTTTCATCAAACGCACTGGGCGCCGCTGATGAAAATGCAAGGCTCTGTTGCCGAGGTGAAACTCGATCTGGTTCGTGGTGACCGAAGCACCGTCACCATGCTGCTCAATGGTGTCCGGCGCGAGCACGCCAGCGGTACGTTTTACGAGCTGGCGCTGTTCGGTACCACCGACCGCGACAGGTACGAGCGCGAGCTGCTCAACGCCCGAAAAATCGCCGAAAACCTGCTGCGGGAAAAAACCGCCGCCGATGCGGCGCTCCAGGACGCTCAGGCCCAACTGAACAAGGCCTACGAAAACGCCCAGCGTCGCGCGTCGTTCGCCGAACAGATGGTCGCCATTGTCAGCCACGACCTGAAGAACCCGCTGACCGCCATCAAGATGGCTTCCGACATCCTTGCCGGAGGCGACCGCACCGCCAAAGAAACCCGAATGCTCGGTCACATCACCCATTCGGCCGAACGCGCCGAGCGCATGATCGCCGACCTGCTGGACTTTGCATTGGCCAGGGTCGGCCGTGGCCTCGCGATCTCCCCCTCGGCGCTCGACCTGCACACCGTCGTCAGCCGCAGCGTCGACGAACTGCGCCTCGCCTTTCCCGAAGCGACACTGCTCCACCATTGCATCGGAACTGGCAGCATTGATCTGGATGCGGATCGTGTGCAGCAAATCATCGGCAATCTGGTTGCCAACAGCGTGGCCTACGGTGACCTGAAAAAGCCGATAACGATCACCTCGCGCCTGGAGGCTGAGGTAGCCAGTGTGTCAGTGCATAACCAGGGACCGGTCATTCCCGAATCCTTGAAAGCCGTGCTGTTCGAGCCGATGACGCGAGGCACCGAAAGCAACAGCGACATGCGGAGTGTGGGGCTTGGACTATTCATCGTTAGAGAAATTGCCAAGGCGCATGACGGAGACGTTTCAGTCGACTCAAGTGCCCAGACTGGCACGACATTCGATGTGCACTTTCCAATCATCAATGCTTCACACTGAGCGGCTCTGCTATGCCTCAGTCGATAACGGGCAGACCCAGGCCGCTGTGGGTCTTCCCGTCCACTCCATGAACCGCTAGCGATCAGCCCGCTGCGACTACAGTGATTTCCACCAGCAGGTCCGGCGCGGCCAGGCGCGATTCAACGGTGGCACGGGCCGGCGCGTGACCTTCGGGTGCCCAGGCGTCCCACACCTCGTTCATGCCGGCGAAGTTGGCCTGGATGTCCGACAGCCAGACCTGCGCGGTGAGAATACGGGTTTTGTCCAGGCCGGCCTGGGCCAGGAAATTGTCGATCTTGGCCAGCACCTGGGCGGTCTGGCCCTTGATGTCCTGGGTGCGGTCGGTGGCCGTCTGGCCGCCGAGAAAGGTGAAGCCGTTGCATTGAACGACGCGGCTCATGCGTTGATTGGTTTCGATGCGTTTAATTTCCAGCATGTGAACTCCTCAGTGTTGCGCGATGGTTGAAGCGGATTGAAAAGATGCAAGCGGCGCACTGGCCGCCAGTTTGAAACGGTCGATGGCGAACGGTTCCAGTGATAGATCCGAATGCTCGCCAAGAATGAGTTGGGCCAGCCGTTTACCGGTGCCGGGGCCCATCTGAAAGCCGCTGCCGCAAAAACCGAATGAATAACTCAGGTTGCTTGCTTTGCGGCTGGCGCCTATCACCGGCAGGTCATCGGCGGTGAAGGCTTCAACGCCGGCCCAGACGCGGTTGACGCCTAAGTGTCGCAAATGCGGAAACAAGTCGATGACCGTGCGCGCACTGCTGCTCAGACGCTCCATCTCGACCTCGCCATGGCGTGACAAGAAATCCAGCGACCCGGCCAGCTTGCCACCGATCACCACCGTACCATTGGCAAACTGTTTGAACGACAGTGCTCGTGATGTGGCACCCAGCACCGGAACACAGAAAGGTGCGACGCGATGGGTGACCATCAGCATCAGGCCTTCCGGATGCACGGGCACCGGCTCGCCAATCTGCGCCGCCAGTCCTCCGGCCCAGGCGCCCGCCGTCACCACCAGGTGTTCGGCGCTGAAGATGCCTTCGGGTGTGCTCACCCGCCACTGGGTACCTGTCTGTTCGATCTGTTGCGCCGGGGTGTTTTCGTGAATCTGTACGCCGCGTTTTTGCGCGGCCAGGCGAAACGCGGTGACGGTTTTGAAAGGCACCGCGTAACCATCATCCTTGACCCAGATGCCGCCCGTCACATGCCGAGACACGGTCGGTACCGAGTCGAACACCTGTTGCTGATCGATCAACACTTCATGGCCGAAACCCAACGCCTGAAGCTGCTCGACCCGCAGCCGGCACTCCTCCAGATCGGCCAGGCTCTCAGCCAGTTTGAGCTGACCGCTGGGGACAAAACCGCCGTCGTCGCCCAGGGTATTTTTGAGGTCATGCCACAGATCGCGCGACGCTAGCGCCAATGGAATTTCTGCAATGTGGCGGCCCAGGGTGCGCACGCCACCGGCATTGACGCCGGAGGCATGGCGCCCGCAATACTCCGCTTCCAGGACGGTCACCTTGACGCCGGCTTGCGCCAGGTACAACGCGGTGCTCAGGCCATGGATGCCGCCGCCGATCACCAGCACATCAGCCTGGCGTTTGCTCGACTCACTCACCGGCCAGCTCTCCCAGGGTGATGGGCTTGATCGGCGGCCGAATGCGGTAATAACCGACCTCGGCCGCCGACACGCCGCGGGCCTTGGCGATGACTTCGGTCACGGTCAGGCCGCACATGCGCCCCTGGCACGGCCCCATGCCACAGCGACCGAATGACTTGGCCTGATTCGGGCCCGCGCAACCCAAGGCGACAAAGCTGCGCAGTTCACCTGCCGTCACTTCTTCGCAGCGGCAGACCATGACCTCGTCGGCCGGAATGCGGTTTTGTTCTTTTGGCTGATAAAGCGCGTCGAGAAACGGCCGAATCCGCAGATTGGCCTCCAGTTGCACGCGCAACGATCGGGCCTGGTCATCACGTTCAGCGGTGCCAATGGTCTTGAGTCGTGTGGCGATCCCCAGCGCCGCCAGTTGCCCCTGCACCGCCGCGGCCTGGGCGCCACCGATACCGGCACCGTCGCCGGCGATGTAGACCCCTGGCACATCGAGTTCGCCCCAAGGATCGGTGACCGGCCGGAAACATAGCTGATCCAGGTCCCATTCATGGCGCGCGCGCAAGGCCTGACTGAACTGGATATTCGGCACCACGCCTTGGTGCAGCAGCACGCAACGGGTGGCGATGCGCTGCGCCTTGCCGGACACGCTGAAGGTCAGTGCCTGCGCCGCCTCCTCGCCTTCGACCGCCAGTTGCTCGGCACCCGTATAATGAGCGATCCCGGCACTGCGCA
>DQGF01000367.1 GCA_003525045.1 Pseudomonas sp.
GTCAACAAGATCGACAAGGAGGGGGCCAACCCCGCCAAGATCCGCCAGCAGCTCACCGAGTACGGGCTGGTCGCCGGCCAGATCGAGAAAGCCCCGGACAACAGCTGGGTGCGTTTTTACCTGCGCCCCGAAGCGCACTTCCACGACGGTCATCCGATCCGTGCCGAAGATGTAGTCTTCAGCTTCGAGGCCCTGACCAAAGACGGCGCACCGCTCTACCGGGGTTATTACAGCGACGTCGCCGAAGTGATCGCCGAGGACCCGCTCAAGGTGTTGTTCAAATTCAAGCACACCAACAACCGCGAACTGCCGCTGATCCTCGGCCAGTTGCCGGTGCTGCCTAAACACTGGTGGGCCAGCCGCGACTTCAGCAAGGGCAACCTGGAAATGCCGCTGGGCAGCGGCCCGTACAAGGTCAGCGAAGTGAAGGCCGGACGCTCGGTGCGCTATGAACGGGTCAAGGACTACTGGGGCAAGGACCTGCCGGCCAACCGCGGGTTCTACAACTTCGATGTGTTGACCACTGACTATTACCGCGACAATACCGTGGCCCTCGAAGCACTCAAGGCCGGGCAGTTCGATTACTGGCAGGAGATGACCGCGAAAAACTGGGCCAACGCTTACAACATCCCGGCCGTCACCGAGGGCCGCCTGATCAAGGAACAGATTCCCAACGGCAATCCCACCGGCATGCAAGGCTTTGTGTTCAACCTGCGCCGCCCGGTGTTCCAGGACGTGCGCGTGCGTCAGGCCCTGACCCTGTTGCTGGACTTCGAGTGGACCAACAAGCAACTGTTCAACGGTGCCTACGCGCGCACCCGCAGTTATTTCGAAAATTCGGAAATGGCCGCCAGCGGTCTGCCGGACACCGATCAGTTGGCGATTCTCGACCCGTTCCGCGGCAAGATCCCCGAGCAGGTCTTCACCGAGGCGTTCCAGAACCCGGTCACCGATGGCAGCGGGATGATTCGCGCCCAGCAGCGCAAGGCCTATCAACTGTTGCAGGAGGCCGGCTGGCGCATCGTCGACGACAAGATGGTCGACGCCACCGGCAAACCGGTGACCATCGAATTCCTGCTGGCCCAGACCGAATTCGAGCGGGTACTGCTGCCGTTCAAACGCAACCTGAGCGATCTGGGCATCGACCTGGTGATCCGCCGGGTCGACGTCTCGCAGTACATCAACCGTGTGCGCTCGCGGGACTTCGACATGATCGTCGGCAGCTTCCCGCAGTCCAACTCACCGGGCAACGAACAACGCGAATTCTGGATGTCCGCCGCCGCCGACAAACCCGGCAGCCGCAACTCCATGGGTCTGAAAGACCCGGTGGTGGACCAACTGGTCGAGCAACTGATCAACGCTGACTCGCGGCAAAGCCTGGTGGCGCACGCCCGGGCTCTGGACCGGGTGCTGCAATGGGGCTACTACGTGATCCCCAACTGGCACATCAAGACCTGGCGCGTGGCCTACTGGAACCACATCGGCCACCCGAACATCTCTCCGAAGTACGACGTCGGCACCACCACCTGGTGGATCAAGCCCGACGCGAAACCCGCGGTAGAAGTCGAAACCAAACTGCAAGCCGACCCTGCGGGCACGGAGTAATCAGATGCTGGCGTATATTTTTCGGCGACTGCTGCTGATCATCCCGACCTTGCTCGGCATTTTGCTGATCAACTTCGTGATCATCCAGGCCGCCCCCGGCGGACCGGTGGAACAGATGATCGCCAAGCTCGAAGGCTTCGAAGGCGCCACCAGCCGCATTGCCGGTGGTGGTGCCGAAGTGTCCGTGGCCGGCTCGGCCTATCGCGGTGCCCAGGGCCTGGACCCGATGCTGGTCAAGGAAATCGAGCACATGTACGGCTTCGACAAATCGGCGCCGGAACGCTTGTGGATCATGATCAAGAACTACGCCACCCTGGATTTCGGCGACAGTTTCTTCCGCGACGCCAAGGTCATCGACCTGATCAAGGAAAAAATGCCGGTGTCGATCTCGCTCGGGCTGTGGAGCACGCTGATCATGTACCTGGTGTCGATCCCCTTGGGGATCGCCAAGGCCACGCGACACGGCAGCCACTTTGACGTCTGGACCAGCTCGCTGATCATCGTCGGCTACGCGATCCCGGCGTTCCTGTTCGCCATCCTGCTGATCGTGCTGTTTGCCGGTGGCAGCTACCTTGACTGGTTCCCGTTGCGCGGGCTGACCTCCAACAACTTCGACGAGTTGAGCATGGGCGGCAAGCTCCTCGACTACTTCTGGCACCTGGCCCTGCCGGTGACGGCGCTGGTGATCGGCAACTTCGCGACCATGACCCTGCTGACCAAGAACAGCTTCCTCGACGAAATCAACAAGCAATACGTGGTCACCGCCAAGGCCAAGGGCCTGACCAACCACCGCGTGCTCTATGGCCACGTGTTCCGCAACGCCATGCTGCTGGTGATCGCCGGATTCCCGTCGGCGTTCATCGGCATCTTCTTCACCGGTTCCTTGCTGGTGGAAGTGATCTTCTCCCTCGACGGCCTCGGGCTGATGAGTTTTGAAGCGGCGATCAACCGCGATTACCCGGTGGTCTTCGGCACACTGTTCATCTTCACTCTGCTGGGGCTGGTGGTGAAACTGATCGGCGACCTCACCTATACCTTTGTCGATCCGCGCATCGACTTCGAAAGCCGGGAGCATTGAGATGAACCTGTCCCCTCTCAATCGCCGACGTTTCGAACTGTTCAAGGCCAACAAGCGTGGCTGGTGGTCGCTGTGGCTGTTTCTGCTGCTGTTCGGCCTGAGCCTCGGCGCCGAGCTGATCGCCAACGACAAACCGCTGGTGGTGCACTACGACAACGGCTGGTACTTCCCGGCGCTCAAACGCTACCCGGAAACCGCGTTCGGCGGCGAATTCCCGTTGGAAGCCAACTACAAGAGTCCGTACATCCGCGAACTGCTCAAGGCCAAGGACGCCTGGGTGCTGTGGGCGCCGATTCCCTACAGCTATCAGAGCATCAACTACGACCTGAAAGTCCCGGCCCCGGCACCCCCCTCGACGGACAACCTGCTGGGCACCGACGATCAGGGCCGCGACGTGTTGGCCCGGGTGATCTACGGTTTCCGGATTTCGGTGCTGTTTGCCCTGACCCTGACCATTCTCAGCTCGATCATCGGCGTCATCGCCGGGGCCTTGCAGGGCTTCTACGGCGGCTGGGTCGACCTGGCCGGGCAGCGTTTCCTGGAGATCTGGTCCGGGTTGCCGGTGTTGTACCTGCTGATCATTCTCGCCAGCTTCGTCCAGCCTAACTTCTGGTGGCTGCTGGGGATCATGCTGCTGTTCTCCTGGATGAGCCTGGTGGACGTGGTGCGCGCCGAGTTCCTGCGCGGGCGCAACCTTGAATACGTGCGCGCGGCCCGGGCGCTGGGGATGCAGAATGGTGCGATCATGTTCCGCCACATTTTGCCCAACGCCATGGTCTCGACCATGACCTTCATGCCGTTCATCCTGACCGGCGCCATCGGCACGCTGACCGCCCTCGACTTCCTGGGCTTCGGTTTGCCGCCGGGCGCGCCGTCCCTGGGTGAATTGGTGGCCCAGGGCAAATCCAATCTGCAAGCGCCATGGCTGGGTATGAGTGCGTTTACAGTGCTGGCGCTGATGTTGAGTTTGCTGGTGTTCATCGGCGAGTCCGCTCGCGATGCCTTCGACCCGAGGAAGTGAAATGAATCAGGACAATCTGATCGAAGTGCGCGACCTGGCCGTCGAATTCGTCGTCGGCGAACGCGTCCAGCGGGTGGTCGAAGGCGTCAGCTTCGACATCAAGCGCGGCGAAACCCTGGCCCTGGTCGGCGAAAGCGGCTCAGGCAAATCGGTGACCGCGCACTCGATCCTGCGGCTGCTGCCCTATCCGCTGGCCCGGCATCCGTCCGGCACCATCCAGTACTCCGGGCAAAATTTGCTGAGCCTGAAAGAGAAAACCATTCGCCACATCCGCGGCAACCGGATCGCAATGATCTTCCAGGAGCCGATGACCTCGCTCAATCCGCTGCACTCGATCGAGAAGCAGATCAATGAGGTGCTGAGCATCCACAAAGGCCTGATCGGCAAAGTCGCGACCAAACGCACATTGGAACTGCTGGAGATGGTTGGCATCCCGGAGCCGGAAAAACGTCTCAAGGCCCTGCCCCATGAATTATCCGGCGGCCAGCGCCAACGGGTGATGATCGCCATGGCCCTGGCCAACGAGCCGGAACTGCTGATCGCCGACGAACCGACCACCGCGCT
>DQGF01000355.1:0-4155 GCA_003525045.1 Pseudomonas sp.
ATAACGCTGGAAGCCTGACACCCGAGGCGTGCTCAGGTTTATCGCGAGCAAGCTCGCTCCTACAGATGTTCCCACCTTTGGGCTCTTTATCACTGCAATCAATAGTGCTGTTCAACGCGATGCGCGCTCCATATTATGGTCGTCATAAACCTGCATCTTCATGGAGCGTCCCATGCCCGTCAAAGCCCTGTTCAAACCGTTCCACCTAGGTACCCTGGAACTGCCGACCCGCGTCGTCATGGCCCCGATGACTCGCTCGTTTTCGCCGGGTGGCGTACCCAACTCCAAAGTGATCGAGTACTACCGACGTCGCGCCGCCGCGGGCGTTGGGCTGATCATCACCGAAGGCACCACCGTTGGGCACAAGGCGTCCAATGGCTACCCGCACGTGCCGCATTTCTACGGTGAAACGGCACTGGCCGGCTGGAAGAAAGTCGTCGACGCGGTCCACGCCGAAGGTGGCAAGATCGTGCCTCAGCTGTGGCATGTCGGCAGCGTACGTCGTATCGGCACCGAGCCGGATGCCAGTGTGCCGGGTTACGGTCCGTCGGAAAAATTGAAGGACGGTCAGGTCGTTGTTCACGGCATGAGCAAACAGGATATCCAGGAGGTGATCGCCGCGTTCGCCCAGGCTGCCAGGGACGCCCAGAGCATCGGCATGGACGGCGTGGAAATCCACGGTGCCCATGGTTATCTCGTTGACCAGTTTTTCTGGGAAGGCAGCAACCAGCGCACCGACGAATACGGCGGCAGCCTGGCCAACCGCTCGCGCTTCGCCATCGAACTGATTCAGGCAGTGCGTGCAGCGGTCGGCGAAGGTTTCCCGATCATCTTCCGTTTCTCCCAGTGGAAGCAGCAGGACTACACGGCGCGTCTGGTACACACCTCGCAGGCGCTGGGCGAATTCCTCCAGCCGTTGTCAGACGCTGGCGTGGACATTTTCCACTGCTCGACGCGCCGCTTCTGGGAGCCGGAATTCGACGGTTGCGAACTGAACCTGGCAGGCTGGACGCGCAAGCTCACCGGCAAGCCAACTATCACTGTTGGTAGCGTGGGTCTGGACGGCGAATTCCTGCAGTTCATGGTCAACACCGACAAGATCGCCCAGCCGGCCAGCCTGGAAAAACTGCTGGAGCGGTTGAACAACGACGAGTTCGATCTGGTGGCGGTAGGGCGCGCGCTGCTGGTGGACCCGGACTGGGCGCAGAAAGTGCGTGACGGGCGTGAGGAAGACATTTTGCCGTTCAGTCGTGAGGCGTTGATGACGCTGGTTTAAGCGGCGCGCGGACAGTCCCCTTCGCGAGCAAGCCTCGCTCCTACAGGTCAGCGGCGATCATATCGACGCGTACTCTGTAGGAGCGAGGCTTGCCCGCGAAGCTTTTAAGGCACCGACGCTGCACCAGGAACCACCAACTCCCCAACACAAGCCCCCCGCAACTGCCCCTCGAACTGCTCGATAATCGCCGCCCAGCCCTGGCGACTCGCATGCTGACGCGCATTGAGCCGCACGCAACGCAAGGTTTCCTCCTCCTCCAGTAGCCACACCGCGGCATCGCAGAACGCCGCTTCATCCCCTGGCATCGCCAGTACGCCGTTGTAGCCATGGCGAATATGCTGAGCGGCCGCGGCCTGATCGTAGGCCACCACCCCCAACCCCGAAGCAAGCGCCTCGAGCACCACATTACCGAACGTCTCGGTCAGGCTCGGAAACAGAAACAGGTCGCCCGATGCATAGTGACTGGCCAGGGCTTCACCGCGTTGCGAGCCGCAGAAAATCGCTTCGGGCAGTTCTTTTTCCAGGGCCGCTCGCTGCGGACCGTCACCGACCACGATCAACTTTATGGTTCGTTGCGGGTAAGTCGTTTTCAGCGCGTCGAAACAACGCTTGAGCAAGCCGAGATTTTTCTCCGGCGCCAGGCGTCCTACGTGGATGACGGCAATGTCTTTTTCGGTCACGCCCCACTGTTCGCGCAACGACTTCAGTCGTTTGGTCGGGTGGAATAACTGGCTATCGACCCCTCGGGACAACAATGCCAGGCGCTCGAAATGCCGGCGCTCCAGTTCCAGTCGCTGGCTGACGCTGGGCACCAGGGTCAGGCTCGTGTGATTGTGAAACCAGCGCAGGTAGTGCGTCAGCAGGCGCGTCAGCAACCCGAATCCGTACTGGCTGGAGTACTGCTGGAAATTGGTGTGAAAGCCGCTGACCACAGAAATCCCCAGGCGCCGTGCCGCGCGCAATGCGGACAACCCTAGCGGTCCTTCCGTGGCGATGTAGAGCACGTCCGGGCGATGGCGTTTCCAGCGTCGCAGCAACTTGTGCATCGACGACTGGCCCCATTGCAATCCGGGATAGCCCGGCAGTGGCCAGCCCCGACATAACAGCAATTCATCGTCGCTGCCCATCTGCTGGTCGCAGCCCTGGCGTGGGCGCACCAACTCGACCTGATGTCCGCGCGCGCGCAAGCCGTCGCACAAGCGGCCGAGGGTATTGGCCACGCCGTTGATTTCGGGAGGGAAGGTTTCGGTGATCAGGGTGATATGCAGAGCTGTCGTCATGACCTCAGTGTCGGCTGAGGCCATGTCGTCGTTGTGACGGTGAGATGATGGATTTGTTACCGGATCAGCGCTGGGTCACCAGGTTTTCGGCACCGCGTTCGCGGACCCAGAACAAGGTCGCACCCGCCACGGCCGCCGGCATCATCAGAATGTTGACGACCGGAATCAGCAACACCAGATAAACACTGCCGCCAAAACTCATGCTCTGCCAGCGCTTCTCGCGCAGCCAGGCGAGCATTTCGTTCCAGCCCAGCTTGTGGTTATCCGCCGGGTAGTCGATGTACTGGATCGCCATCATCCACACCCCGAACAGCAACCACAGCGGCGCGGCGATGATGTTGACCACCGGGATGAACGAGAGAATGAACAACCCGATGGCGCGCGGCAGGAAGTAGCCGAGCTTGCGCATTTCCCGGGCCAGGGTGCGGGGGATCATGGCGATCAGTTCGCCCCAGCTGAAGGCCGGGAAGTCGTCCGTGCCACGCACCACCACTTCGACTTTTTCCGCCAGAAAGCCGTTGAACGGCGCGGCGATGACATTGGCGAGCATGGTGAAGGTGAAGAACACCATCAACACCACCAGCACCACGAACAGCGGCCAGAGGACGTAACTGAGGAAGCTCAGCCATTCAGGCAGGGACGGCATCAAGGTATCGACCCACAGGCTGAATTGATGGCTGGCCAAATAGATCAATCCGACGAACAGCACCAGGTTGATCGCAAGCGGCAACAATACGAACAAGCGCAAGCCGGGGCTAAGGACCAGCCTGAGGCCCTCGCGCAGGTATTGCGGGCCGGACAGAACGGGGGCGGGCATATCGTGCTCCGAACAAAGGGGAAACGCGCCGACCTTACCGGCTTTGCCTGACAGGCGAAAGCGCAGCAGCGGCATCGACATCAACTGTAACAAAGGCAGCTATTTATCCACCTTGATGGGATAGAGACTGCCTATGAGCTGGATTGTTAAACGGTATTTCCTTAATCTTCGCCCCCTCGATACGCTGCACCCATTCTTTTTACAGGACTGTCGAGCCCAAGCCTTCCCCAAGTGCTATCAACGGTCCTTTTTTATTCCCGCCGGCAACCCGGCGTTCCGCGCCAGATTTTTAAGGCCGGTCAACAGGAGCAGGTCATGTCTGAAGTCCGTCATTCGCGAGTGATTATTCTCGGTTCCGGCCCTGCCGGTTACAGCGCCGCCGTCTATGCCGCCCGTGCCAACCTCAAACCTTTGCTGATCACCGGCATGCAGGCCGGCGGTCAACTGACCACCACCACCGAAGTCGACAACTGGCCGGGCGATGTCCATGGCTTGACCGGCCCGGCGCTGATGGAGCGCATGAAAGAGCACGCCGAGCGCTTTGAAACCGAGATCGTCTTCGATCACATCAATGCCGTGGACTTCGCTGCCAAGCCGTACACCCTGACTGGCGACAGCGCGACCTACACCTGCGACGCGCTGATCATCGCCACCGGTGCCAGCGCTCGTTACCTGGGCCTGCCGTCGGAAGAAGCGTTCATGGGCAAAGGCGTTTCGGCCTGCGCGACCTGCGACGGTTTCTTCTACCGCGGCAAGAAGGTGGCGGTGATCGGCGGCGGCAA
>DQGF01000355.1:4412-4734 GCA_003525045.1 Pseudomonas sp.
CCTGCGACGGTTTCTTCTACCGCAACAAGCCAGTGGCTGTGGTCGGTGGCGGTAACACCGCTGTTGAAGAGGCCCTGTACCTGGCCAACATCGCAAGCACTGTGACCTTGATCCACCGTCGCGAAACTTTCCGCGCCGAGAAGATCCTGATCGACAAGCTCAATGCCCGGGTTGCCGAAGGCAAGATCGTCCTGAAGCTGAACGCGACCCTGGACGAAGTGCTGGGCGACAACATGGGCGTGACCGGTGCTCGCCTGAAGAACAACGACGGCAGCTTTGACGAGCTGACAGTCGACGGTGTGTTCATCGCCATCGGCCACAC
>DQGF01000475.1:0-2132 GCA_003525045.1 Pseudomonas sp.
AAGAAGCGTCAACCCGCATTTCTTTCGGCCAGCGCAGGACTGTGCAGATCATTCAACCCGTCTATGACTCACCGTCCGATCCCCCAGCAGGGCTAGATAACCTCGCCTTTGTCCCACAGGTGCACCAATTCCCCCGGCGCCTGATCCTCAGGCACTTTCATCACCATCCGATCGTCCTGCTCGCCGCTGCGAAAGTGCACTTCAATTTCATAGAAACGCTGATCACCTCGACCCGAGGTTGGGTCAGCGAATGCCAGGCAACCTTCCAGCACCGTACAAATGCGCGTGCGCTGATCGATGTCGCATTGCGCGAATTCGATGCGACGAGGGCGAGTCAAGGCATGGATCGCCGCCACGCCGCCTTGGCGGGAGAGACGTACCACGGCATCATTGCCCAGTGTTGGCAGGGTTTTCATGATTTCTCCCGGGTCGGGACGACACCTGTTTCGGACCAGGCCTGCTGCACCACTTCAGCTTCATCGGTGCCATAACGTTGCCGGGCAACCTCGATGGTCAGCGCCGCGAAGTCAGTGAATGACGCCTCACTGTTCAAGCGCTGGTCGCACAGCGTGTCATACCAGACGCGGCCGGCTTTCTCCCAGGAAAATCCGCCGAACGCCTTGGCCGCGAGATAAAACGCCCGATTGGGGATGCCGGAATTGATGTGCACGCCGCCGTTGTCTTCCTGGGTGATCACGAATTTGCGCATGTGATCCGGTTGCGGGTCCTTGCCCAGCAGCGGGTCGTCATACGCCGTGCCGGGATGGGCCATCGAGCGCAAGCCGACGCCTTTTATCCGCGGAGTCAGCAAGTCGGCGCCGATCAGCCAGTCAGCCTGGTCGGCGGTCTGGCCCAGCACATGTTGCTTGATCAGCACCCCGAACACGTCCGATACCGATTCATTCAAGGCCCCGGACTGACTGGCGTAAACCAGGCCGGCTTCGCTTTCGATCACCCCATGGGTCAACTCGTGCCCGATCACGTCCAGCGAACGGGTGAAGCGCTCGAAAATTTCGCCATCACCGTCACCAAAAACCATCTGCGCACCGTTCCAGAACGCATTCTCATAGTCCTGGCCGTAATGCACGCTACCAATCAGCGCAAAACCCTTGTTGTCGATGGAGTCGCGGCCGAGCACCTTCCAGAAGAACTCATGGCTGGCGCCCAACGCATCGTAGGCCTCATCGACCGCCGGATCGCCGGTCGTCGGCTGGCCTTCTAGGCGGGCGGGCATGCCCGGCAAGAGCATTTTCCCTTGAGCGTCATAAATGCTGCGTTGTACCTGGCCGGGTTGCACGGAGGGCGGCAGGAGCGTCGCCGCAGCAGAACGCACCGGTGGCAGCGGCGTATGCCGAAGGGTGCGCACATGGGTCAGGGTGATCAGCGCACTGGAGCGCTGCCGCTCGGAGCCATGGGCAATAATGCGGTTGAGGATGTAGGGCGGAATGAAACTGCGCAGTGATCGTGAGTCGGTCATCAGAGCATCCTTTCCTGAGTACGAAATCGATACACATGTGAACAGCAGGCGGCGTTTCGGTTCCATGGATTGCCAACAGCGCCGGATTCTGCGAAAACCTCCGTCCGCGCCCCTATGACCCGGGCGACAACGAACGAGTAACCAGTATGAACGACGAATTACAGATCATCGATCTGCAGCCGGGCGACGGCAAAGCCGCCGTCAAGGGCGCGCTGATCACCACGCAATACCGCGGCTGGCTGGAAGACGGCAGTGAATTCGATTCTTCCTATAGCCGGGGCAAGCCTTTTCAGTGCGTGATCGGCACCGGACGGGTGATCAAGGGCTGGGATCAGGGCATCATCGGCATGCAAGTGGGCGGCAAGCGCAAGTTGCTGGTGCCGGCGCATCTGGCCTATGGCGAGCGGACAATGGGCAAGATCACGCCGAATTCGAATCTGATCTTCGAGATCGAGTTGCTGGAAGTGCTGACCCGGGATGATTGATTCTCAGGGCTGAAAGGTCTCCCGGTAGGCATAGAGGCCCGGTGTTGCGCCGGTCATCACGAACTGCACGATGGCGCTGCTGCCCAACAACGTCAGTGCGTCTTGAGTCAATTGCAGGGTCCTGGCCGCTGACGTGTCTCGATCGGCAAATGGAAGTCTTCGTCGCCGTG
>DQGF01000475.1:2481-2909 GCA_003525045.1 Pseudomonas sp.
GGCATGTCGGCGGTCATGGTTGGACGGCATGCAAGCCGGTGCAGAGGGTCTATCCACGTTCCAGGAAATCGTTGCCCAAGTTGAAGGCCTTTGTGGATTTTGTTGCGGATCGACTGGCTTGACCGGTGCGGATGCGGATTTTTCAGGCCGGTTTCGATAGGCTACGCCGCGTCGGATAATCAATGCCTTTGCAGGGGAGGGTGCGTGTCGCCAATCAATGAATACATCGCTTATGTTCAACTGCTGGACGACGCTTACCGGCACTGGACCGGCGAAAGCCTGCCGGCCCCATCGGCGCTGACCGGACCTGAGCGCTTGCACTGGTTGCACGCACATGCACCGTACAGCCTGCTGGCCCACGGTACGCAAGACGACCCTTGTTTCTTCTACGCCAACGAACAGACGCTGGCCTGTTTCAAATACCCTCG
>DQGF01000475.1:3225-3464 GCA_003525045.1 Pseudomonas sp.
TCAGAGTTCCTTGGCATGCCGTCACGGTTCAGCGCTTCGCCACTGGACCGCGCCATGCGCCAGTCGCTGCTCGAGCAGGTTACGGCCAACGGCATTGCCCATGGTTACAGTGGCTATCGGGTGGACCGGGACGGCAATGCATTCATGATTCACGAAGGCAAGGTCTGGACGCTGATCGATCAGCAGGGCCAGCATCGGGGTCAGGCGGCGCTGTTCTGGCCGGATGTGGAGCGTGTTGG
>DQGF01000557.1:0-3104 GCA_003525045.1 Pseudomonas sp.
GCACCGGCAGAGGTTGCCGGCCAAGGCTTCGTGAGCTTTATGGGTGTCCGGTTGATCGCTGTTCTTTTGCAGGGCGAACAGCGACATGACGAAGCCGGGGGTGCAGAAGCCGCATTGCGAGCCGTGGCACTCGACCATGGCTTTTTGCACGCTGTGCAGCTCGCCTTTGTGCTTGAGGTCTTCGACGCTGATCAGTTGTTTGCCGTGCAACGACGAAACAAACGTCAGGCACGAGTTGAGGCTGCGGTAGCGAATGTGCTCGCGGCCGTCGTCATCGGTCTGGAGTTCGCCAACCACCACGGTGCAGGCGCCACAGTCACCGCTGGCGCAGCCTTCTTTGGTGCCGGGTTTGCCCACATGCTCGCGCAGATAATTGAGCA
Source organism: Pseudomonas sp. (assembly GCA_003525045.1). GTDB lineage: Bacteria > Pseudomonadota > Gammaproteobacteria > Pseudomonadales > Pseudomonadaceae > Aquipseudomonas. Next base: position 381 of record DQGF01000557.1, read on the forward strand.
CGGTCAGGTTCGGGTCCAGGGCGTGCTCGCTACGGAGTTCCTGGTTAAGTAAAAACTGGATCACGGAAGGCCTCGCAGACTCATTATTGTTGTTAACCGACATGAACCGAATTTAGCAGGTCTGACTTTTCGGTCAATGATTTTCTGACTTAAAGGTCAGGAAATCATGATTTGTCGATCAACGACTCGTTTCTTCATTATTGACGCTCGTTCGCTAGCCTGCTTTTTGCTTGAATCGTGCCAAAAACCACCGGGCGGGCACTCCGCCATGACGTATCAATTGCGCTACACTGCGCCGCTTGTGCAAATCGAAGAGTTTGAAGGACAACCATGACGTTCAAGGCGCCGGACAGCCTCGCCGAGCAAATCGCTCACCACCTCGCCGAACGCATCATTCACGGCGAAATGAAGCCCGGGGAGCGCATCCAGGAACAGAAGGTCACGTTGGCCCTCAATGTCAGCCGTGGCTCGGTTCGCGAAGCCTTGCTGATCCTCGAGCGACGCCACCTGATCGCGATCCTGCCACGACGGGGCGCCCACGTTACCGAGCTCACCGCGCACAAGGTGCAGAGCCTGTGCACGCTGATGGGCGAGTTGTACATCCTGCTCGGTAACGCCGTGGCCAGCGGCTGGCAAGTCCAGGCCGACATGGCGCCGTTCGTGCAGATCCAGCAGCGCTTGACCGCCAGCTACGAGCGCCAGGACATTCGCACCTTCGTCGATGACAGCTTCAACGTGATGCGCGCCGCGTACCCGTTCGCCAACAACCCGTACTTGCAGGAAACGGTCGAGAATCTGCAGCCGGCCATGAGCCGTGCGTATTTCCTCGCCCTGGACCAGCGCAAGGCCTCGATGAGCGAGTTTCTCGAGTTGTTCGAACGCCTGCTCGCCGCCGTGCTGGCCCGTGACTTTGCGCAGATCCGCGTGGTGCTGAAGGCGTATGCCCAGCGCAGTTGCGATCTGGTGGTTTCCGCCCTGACGGTCGCTTAAGCGTGCGGCTCAAGTGCATCAAACTGGCGGGGTTCAAATCCTTCGTCGACCCGACCACGGTGAACTTCCCCAGTAACATGGCGGCGGTGGTCGGGCCCAACGGTTGCGGCAAGTCGAACATCATCGACGCCGTCCGCTGGGTGATGGGCGAGAGCTCGGCCAAGAATTTGCGCGGCGAGTCGATGACCGATGTCATCTTCAACGGCTCCACCAGCCGCAAACCGGTGAGCCAGGCGAGCATCGAACTGGTGTTCGATAACTCCGACGGCACACTGATTGGCGAATACGCCGCCTACGCTGAAATCTCCATTCGCCGTAAAGTGACCCGCGACAGCCAGAACAGCTATTTCCTCAACGGCGCCAAATGCCGTCGTCGTGACATCACCGACATCTTCCTCGGCACCGGCCTCGGCCCGCGCAGTTACTCGATCATCGAACAGGGGATGATCTCCAAGCTGATCGAAGCCAAGCCGGAAGACCTGCGCAACTTCATCGAAGAAGCGGCTGGCATCTCCAAATACAAGGAGCGCCGGCGCGAGACCGAAAACCGTATCCGCCGCACCCACGAAAACCTCGCGCGCCTGACCGACCTGCGCGAAGAGCTCGAGCGTCAGCTTGAACGCTTGCACCGCCAGGCCGAGGCCGCGAAGAAGTATCAGGAATACAAGGGCGAGGAGCGTCAACTCAAGGCTCAACTGTCGGCCCTGCGCTGGCAGGCGTTGAACGAACAGGTCGGCCAGCGCGAAGCGATCATCGGCACCCAGGAAATCACTTTCGAAGCCTTGGTGGCCGAGCAGCGCAATGCGGATGCGGCTATCGAACGCCTGCGTGATGGGCACCATGACCTGTCCGAACGCTTCAATCTGGTGCAAGGCCGCTTCTATTCGGTCGGTGGTGACATCGCCCGGGTCGAGCAGAGCATCCAGCACGGTCAGCAGCGTTTGCGTCAGTTACAGGACGATTTGAAGGAAGCCGAGCGCGCGCGCCTGGAAACCGAGTCGCACCTGGGTCACGACCGCACGTTGCTGCTGACCCTGGGTGAAGAGCTGGACATGCTCACCCCGGAACAGGAAGTCACCAGCGCCGCCGCCGAAGAAGCTGCCGCCGCGCTGGAAGAATCCGAAACCACCATGCACGGCTGGCAGGAGCAGTGGGACACCTTCAACCTCACGGCGGCCGAGCCCCGTCGCCAGGCGGAAGTCCAGCAGTCGCGGATCCAGCAGCTGGAAACCAGCATGGAGCGTTTGGCCGATCGGCAGAAGCGGCTTGGCGAAGAACGCGGGTTGCTCTCGGCAGACCCGGAAGACGCGGCGATCATGGAGCTCAGCGAGCAGCTGGCCGCGAGTGAAGCGACCCTTGAAGACTTGCAGGCCAGCGAAGAGGCTCAGGTCGAGCGCCTTGAGCAACTGCGTCAGGAATTGCAGCAAGCCCTGACGGCGCAGCAGCAGGCCCAGGGCGATTTGCAGCGCCTCAATGGGCGCCTCGCTTCCCTGGAAGCCTTGCAGCAAGCCGCACTCGATCCCGGCACCGGCACCGCCGAATGGTTGCGCGAACAGCATCTGGCGGATCGCCCGCGTCTGGCCGAAGGCCTGAAGGTCGAAGCCGGTTGGGAGCTGGCGGTGGAGACCGTGCTCGGCGCCGATCTGCAAGCGGTGCTGGTGGACGATTTTGGCGATTTCGATCTGGCCGGGTTTGCCCAGGGCGATCTGCGTTTGCTCAGCCCGGCCAGCGATG
>DQGF01000557.1:3425-6326 GCA_003525045.1 Pseudomonas sp.
CCCGGCCAGCGATGGCATGCGCCTGGCCGGCAGCTTGCTCGACAAGGTCGAGGCGCAGATCGACCTGTCGCCGTGGCTGGGGCAGGTCAAACCGGTCGAAAATCTAGAACAGGCCTTGGTCCTGCGCAATCAATTGACCGCCGGGCAAAGCCTGATCAGCCGCGACGGTTACTGGGTCGGACCGCACTTTTTGCGTGTGCGTCGGGCCAGCGAAGCGGAAAGCGGGGTGCTGGCCCGTGGCCAGGAAATCCAACGTCTGGGCCTTGAGCGCGAAGAGCGCGAAGCTACAGTTGAAACCCTGGAAACCCAACTTCAGAATCTCAGGGCACAACAACGTCAGCAGGAAAACGGTCGCGAGCATCTGCGCCGTTTGTTGCAGGACGAAGCCCGTCAGCAGGGCGAATTGAAAGCCCAGTTGTCCGCCGGCAAAGCCAAGGTCGAACAGCTGACATTACGCCGTACCCGTCTGGACGAAGAGCTTGTCGAGCTCGGCGAGCAGCGCGCGCTGGAGCACGAAAGCATCGGCGAAGCGCGCCTGCAATTGCAGGAAGCCCTCGACAGCATGGCGCTCGATACCGAGCAGCGCGAGTTGCTGCTGGCCCAGCGCGACAGCCTGCGCGAGCGCCTTGATCGGGTGCGCCAGGAAGCCCGACAGCACAAGGATCACGCGCATCAACTGGCAGTGCGTCTGGGATCGCTCAAGGCCCAGCACGACTCGACGCGCCAGGCGCTGGAGCGGCTGGAGATGCAGTCCGAGCGCCTGACCGAAAAACGCGAACAGTTGAGCCTCAATCTGGAGGAGGGCGAAGCGCCGCTGGAAGAGCTGCGCCTCAAGCTCGAAGAATTACTCGACAAGCGCATGACCGTCGACGAAGAACTCAAGACCGCGCAAATCGCCCTGGAAGATGCCGATCGCGAATTGCGCGAAGCGGAAAAGCGGCGTAACCAGGCCGAGCAGCAATCGCAATTGATCCGCGGCCAGCTCGAACAGCAGCGCATGGAATGGCAAGCCCTGACCGTGCGCCGCAAGGCCCTCGAAGATCAGTTGCTCGAGGACGGCTACGACCTGCACGGCGTGCTCGCCACCCTGGTGGCCGGGGCCAACGAAAAAGACGCCGAGGAGGAACTCGAACGCATCGCGGCGCGGATCCAGCGCCTCGGCGCGATCAACCTGGCGGCCATCGACGAATACCAGCAACAATCCGAGCGTAAACGTTATCTGGATGCGCAGAACGACGATCTGGTGGAAGCTCTGGACACGCTGGAAAATGTGATTCGCAAGATCGACAAGGAAACTCGAAACCGCTTCAAAGATACCTTTGATCAGATCAATGGCGGTTTACAGGCACTTTTCCCAAAAGTTTTCGGTGGAGGCAGCGCGTATTTGGAACTGACGGGCGAAGATCTACTCGATACAGGGGTGACGATCATGGCGCGGCCGCCAGGAAAGAAGAACAGCACCATCCATTTGCTCTCCGGTGGCGAAAAAGCCCTGACCGCATTGGCCCTGGTATTTGCCATCTTCAAGTTGAATCCGGCGCCGTTCTGCATGCTCGATGAAGTTGATGCGCCATTGGATGACGCTAACGTTGGACGCTACGCGCGGCTGGTGAAAGAGATGTCGCAGACGGTGCAGTTCATCTACATCACCCACAACAAGATCGCCATGGAAATGGCCGATCAACTGATGGGGGTGACGATGCACGAACCGGGCTGCTCGCGTCTGGTGGCAGTGGACGTCGAGGAGGCGATGGCGATGGTGGACGCCTAGCGGCGCAGCTATGAGCTGAAAGCTTCTAGCGGCAAGCTATAAGCTGCAAGTAAGGTTGCCGACACTTGAAGCTTTGAGCTTGTGGCTTATAGCTGCTGTAAAGTCCCTTTGTTCGTGCTAGTTTAATGTCAATTTATCGTATGCGTGGGCAAAACGCCTGTCAGAACATAGAGTTGGCGCCACGTTTTAAAGCGGTTTACCAGTTGTAAACCCCTTATTTTTCAGCATTTTTTATAGAGGCACGGGATTACATGGAAATCGGTCTGCGCGAGTGGCTGATCGTCATCGGCATTATTGTCATTGCCGGTATTCTTTTCGACGGCTGGCGCCGCATGCGCGGTGGCAAGGGGAAACTGAAATTCCGTCTTGACCGGAGTTTGTCCAATTTGCCGGAGGAGGACACCAGCGCCGAGCTGTTGGGGCCGCCCCGCGTCCTGGATACCCATAAGGAACCGCAACTGGATGAGCACGATCTGCCGTCGGTGAGCATGCCTGCCCGTGAACAGCGCGAATCGGGTTCCAAGCGCGGCAAGCGTGGCCAGGGCGAGCCATCCCAGGGCGACTTGAACCTCAACCTGGATCTGGAAAAGGGGCCGAGCTTCAGCAGCCGTGACGACGATTTCCCGGACGACACCAAGACGTCAGGCTCGGCCAGCGACAGGGAACAACCGCAAGCCGAAGAAGTGCTGGTGATCAGTGTCATCTGCCGCGACGCTGCCGGCTTCAAAGGCCCGGCGCTGCTGCAGAACATTCTCGAAAGCGGTCTGCGTTTCGGCGAGATGGACATCTTCCACCGTCACGAAAGCATGGCCGGCAACGGCGAAGTCCTGTTCTCGATGGCCAATGCGGTCAAGCCGGGCGTTTTCGATCTGGACGACATCGACCACTTCAGCACGCCGGCGGTGAGCTTCTTCCTCGGCCTGCCGGGCCCGCGTCATCCGAAGCAAGCCTTCGACGTGATGGTGGCTGCGGCGCGCAAACTGTCCCAAGAGCTGAACGGCGAACTGAAAGACGACCAGCGCAGCGTACTGACCGCCCAAACGATTGAGCACTACCGTCAGCGCATCGTCGAATTCGAACGTCGCGCCCTGACCCAGAAGCGTTGATTCAAAAGGCTGGAGCGGGCTCTT
>DQGF01000557.1:6654-8205 GCA_003525045.1 Pseudomonas sp.
CCCGCTGGGCTGCGAAGCGGCCCAAAGGTTTGACAGTTAATACACGGTTGCAGGATTTACGACGGCTTCGCCGCCGAGCGGGAGCAAGCTCCCTCGCCACAGTGTCCATAGCTTTAAGCTACTGTATTTAAAAATTGAGCAGCCTCGGCTGCTCTTTTGCTTTATGAGAGAACACCCATGACCGCCGCCAAAAAACGTATTCTAGAGCTGCGCGCTGAGCTGGATCAGCACAACTATCGCTATCACGTGCTGGACGAGCCGAGCATTCCGGACGCCGAATACGATCGGCTGTTCCACGAGCTCAAGGCCCTCGAAGCGGCCAATCCCGAATTGATCACCAGCGACTCGCCGACCCAGCGTGTCGGCAGCGCAGCGCTGTCGGCGTTCACTCAGGTACGCCACGAAGTACCGATGCTCAGCCTTGGCAACGCCTTCGAAGAAACCGACATGCGCGAATTCGATCGCCGGGTCAACGAAGGTCTGGATTTGCCCACTGGCGACTTGTTCGGTAGTGCCGCCGCAGTGGAATACAGCTGTGAACCCAAGCTCGATGGCCTGGCGGTCAGTCTGTTGTATCAGGACGGCGTGCTGGTGCGCGGCGCGACCCGCGGCGATGGCACCACCGGTGAAGACATCAGCGTCAATGTGCGCACCGTGCGCAACATCCCGCTCAAACTGCATGGCATCGGCTGGCCGGCGACCCTGGAAGTGCGCGGCGAAGTGTTCATGTCCAAGGCCGGTTTCGAGCGGCTCAACGCCACGCAACTGGAAGTCGGCGGCAAGACCTTCGCCAATCCGCGCAACGCGGCGGCGGGTAGCTTGCGCCAGCTGGATTCGAAGATCACCGCCAATCGCCCATTGGAGTTCTGCTGTTACGGCATCGGCCAGATTTCCGCGGACATTGCCGACACGCACATCGGCAATCTCAAGCAACTCAAGGCCTGGGGTCTGCCAATCAGTCATGAACTGAAACTGGCCTACGGCATCGACGAGTGCCTGGATTATTACCGTGACATCGGTGAGCGCCGTAACGCGCTGCCCTATGAAATCGATGGCGTGGTGTTCAAGGTCAACAGCATTGCCTCCCAGCGGGAACTGGGCTTTCGCGCGCGCGAACCGCGCTGGGCTATCGCGCACAAATTCCCGGCCATGGAAGAACTCACCGAGTTGCTCGATGTGGAATTCCAGGTAGGCCGTACCGGCGCCGTAACGCCGGTGGCGCGCTTGAAGCCGGTCAAGGTGGCCGGCGTCACTGTGGCCAATGCGACTTTGCACAACATGGATGAGGTCGCGCGTCTGGGCCTGATGATCGGCGACACGGTGATCATCCGTCGCGCCGGCGACGTGATTCCGCAAGTGGTGCAAGTGGTCGCCGAGCGGCGTCCGGACAATGCCCGTCCGGTGCAGATTCCCGAACAGTGCCCGGTGTGCGGTTCCCATGTCGAGCGCACGCAACTGGTCAAGCGCAGCAAGGGGCGCGAGACCGTCAGCGAAGGCGCGGTGTATCGCTGCGTCGGCCGGCTGGCCTGCGGTGCGCAACTCAAGCAGGCT
>DQGF01000557.1:8452-10818 GCA_003525045.1 Pseudomonas sp.
CGCGACCCGCTGCACCGGGGGACTTTATTGCAAGGCGCAGCGCAAGCAGACGCTGCTGCACTTCGCGGGACGTCGCGCGATGGACATCGAAGGCCTGGGCGACAAGAGCGTCGAGCAACTGGTGGATGAAGGCCTGGTGAGTTCACCGGCCGATCTGTATGCGCTGAAGTTCGACGACATTGTCGATCTGGAAGGGTTTGCCGAACTGTCGAGCAACAAACTGCTCAGCGCTATCGAAGACAGCAAGCAGCCAAGCCTGGCACGCTTCATCTACGCCCTCGGGATTCCCGATGTCGGCGAAGAGACGGCCAAGGTGCTGGCACGCTCCCTCGGCTCGCTGGAACGGGTTCAGCAGGCACTGCCGCAAGTGCTCACGTACTTGCCGGACGTCGGCCTGGAGGTGGCTCACGAGATCCACAGCTTCTTCGAAGATGCGCATAACCAGCAGGTGATCGAGGAACTGCTCAAGCACGGCCTGCAGATTCAGGATCAGGGCGAGCTGGGCGCCGAGTTTTCCGCCAGCACCACGCTCGGCGGTTTCCTCGACAAGCTGCACATTCCGTCGGTAGGGCCGGGCGGGGCGCAGAAGCTGGCTGACAAATTTGGTTCGCTGGAGGCGGTGATGAATGCCGACTGGCTGGACATGCGTCAGGCGTTGCCGGAGAAACAGGCGAACTCGGTTCGGGAGTTTTTCGCCGTTGAGGAAAACCGCCAGCGTTCGCTGACTGCCGAGGCACAGTTAGCTGATTTCGGCATGCACTGGCAGAGCGAGAAGAAAGTCGTCGAAGGCTTGCCGCTGGCTGGGCAGACCTGGGTGTTGACCGGTTCGCTGGAGCTGATGAGCCGTGACATCGCCAAAGACAAACTTGAAAGCCTCGGTGCCAAAGTGGCTGGCTCGGTGTCGGCCAAGACTCATTGCGTGGTCGCCGGACCGGGTGCCGGTTCGAAGTTGACCAAGGCCAATGAGCTGGGGTTGAAGGTGCTGGATGAAGAAGCGTTTGTCGTATTCCTGAGCAAGCACGGCATCACCGTCTGACACCTGACCTGTGGCGAGGGAGCTTGCTCCCGCTGGACCGCGCAGCGGTACCCTTGGCCTTGGCGCCTGCTGCGCAGGCGAGCGGGAGCAAGCTCCCTCGCCACAGGTGACGGAACGATCTTAATCTGGGAATGATCTAGTCTTGGCAAGCCCCAGGGAGAGATCGCCATGTACCGCTTCTTCGAACAGCTCAGCTCACGCATCGCCGCGCCTTTCATGGCCGAGAGCTCGCGCAACAGCAAAGTCTGGCAGTGCCGCTGCGGGCAGTCGCTGTTCTTTCGCAACAGCCAGTGCCTGGCCTGTTCGGCGGCGCTGGGTTATCAACCCGAGCAGAGCCGTTTGTCCTCGCTGCAGCCCGGCCTGCAGGCAGACACCTGGCTGCTCGACATCGATCCCGAAGCGGGTGTGTTCCGCCGCTGCGCCAATCTCGACTCCCCGGCCGCCTGCAATTGGTTGCTCGCCGCCAACGATCACGATGCGCTGTGCATCGCTTGCAGCCTGAACCACACCATCCCCGACCTGTCGCTTGCCGAAAACCATGAACGCTGGCGCAAGGTCGAAACCGCCAAGCGCCGCCTGGTCGCACAGTTGGTCAGCCTTGGCTTGCAGGTGATCCCCAAAACCGTGAACGAGGAGACTGGCCTGGCCTTCGATTTCATCGGAGTCGACCTCGACGGCAAACCGCCGACCACGGGGCATGCCAACGGCCTGATCACCCTCGACATCAAGGAAGCCGACGACGCCCACCGCGAACAGATCCGGGTGCAAATGCACGAACCTTACCGCACGCTGCTCGGGCACTTTCGTCACGAGGTCGGGCATTACTACTGGGACCGGTTGATCGCCAACAGCCACTGGCTGGAACCGTTCCGCAGCCTGTTCGGCGACGACCGAGCCAGCTACGCCGACGCCCTCGAACGCCATTACCAACAGGGCGCGCCACTCGACTGGCAACAGCATTACGTCAGCGCCTACGCCACCATGCATCCGTGGGAAGACTGGGCCGAAACCTGGGCGCATTACCTGCACATGATGGATGCGGTGGACACCGCGTTGGGGTTCGGCATGAGCGCCCGGGAAATGGATTTCGACTACCAGCCGTTTCCCTCCAGTACCCTCTACGATCCCCAGCATCCCGGTGGCGCGGCGTTCCTGTCATTCGTCAATGCATGGATCGAACTGGCCGGCATGCTCAACGAACTGTCCCGCAGCATGGGCCAGCCGGATTTCTATCCGTTCGTCCTGCCACCGGCGGTGATCGCCAAGCTGCACTTCATCCACCTGGTGATCCAGCAGGAGGGCGGCAGGGCGGATGAGGTGTTGGCGCAGT
>DQGF01000557.1:11147-23721 GCA_003525045.1 Pseudomonas sp.
GTAGGAGCTGCCGCAGGTTCGGGCCGCGTTTGGGCGATCTTTTGCGGCTGACGCATGTCCTTGACTGGCCTCATTTTTTTTAATCCATCCGAACGGTTGTAACTTCGTCTCAGATAGGTACAATGGCGCGGCTCGCCGTCAGGTGAGCGTCGTTATGGTGACCCCATCGGTCCCCCCGCAACGATCAACCGTGAACCCGGTCAGGCCTGGAAGGGAGCAGCCGCAGCGGTGACATTGTGTGCCGGGGTGTGGCTGGTGGGGTTACCACCTATTTCTAAGTCCTTGATTCTACAAGGATTTATCAGTCAAAAATCTCGAAGTGTGACAGCGTTTAAGTACACCCAAGTGGTGCACAGTAAACGGCATGCTATCGCGTCTGATTCAGCTATTTCACTCGATCTTATCTGGATTCCCACGCCCTAATACCCCACCGATTCTGAATTAATCTGCAAGTGATGGCCGTGAACCACTTCGAAGGCTAGCCTCCTCAGATGACAACCGGGGGTTCACTTCGATGACACGGATTGGATGGGTGGCACTAGTAGCGCTGGCCGCAGTGGCGTCACTGGAGTGTGGGCAAGCCCTGGCAGACGGGCACAATTTGCTCATAGCCTGCAAAATGGTCAAGCAGAAGAGCCCAACTGACTACAACACCCTTGAGAGCGGCCTATGCATTGGGCTAGTCCAAGGGGTTCGCCAAACTCTAGTGGCGTACGCAGACCTCCTGCCGAAAGACTATCGCGTCTGCATCCCACGGACAGTGAACAACGAACAGAGCGTGGGGGTCGTCGTCAGTTATCTGGAGGACCACCCCAGCGAGTTGTACCTACCAGAAGTGGCTCTGGCGATTCAGGCGCACCGAGAGGCATACGTCTGCAAGTGACCAAGGCCGCTTCCACAGAACCTTTGGCCTGCCCGCACAGACTGAGCGTGCATCTCCAGGGCGATACTCTTTGGACGATCCAGATCCTAACCCAGCTAAGGGAATCTGGACGCCTCACCCACTGATACTGGCTCAGGCGTGTTGCCCGCGTCCTGCACGAATGTGGTGAGTCCGATTGAAACCACCATTCCTCTGCCAAAACTTAAATTTGATCGCTCTACATGAGAAAAGCTTACCCATCTGAACTTTAAAATGCCGTGGAATGCGGGCTTCAGGCCAACTACCAAGTTACATGGATGAAACACATGTAATAAAACCGGACGTTTATGGGGGTTATTGGGGGTTGATTGTTAGTTAACCATTCGACGAACTGCGCTATCTTTGACACCTCGTTGGGCTAGTATCAGGGGCATGCCTCTCATCTAACTCACTAGGGAATTGTGACCCGACATGAAACCGAATCAGTTTGTTGTCTTCCTTCTTGCCCTTACTACGGCCTGGATTGTGCTGGTGGGTGGTGTGGTGGTGTGGTGGTCAGTGGAGCGCACGTCTGTAACACCTGTAGCTGGCGGAGTGAATGTGTCGAATCGATTGAATAACTGAACCACTACAGGGGGTCGCACCAATGAACACTTCCAAGTTCCTAATGCTGATCCTGACAATTACTATCGTCTGGTTACTATTGGTCTATGGTGTTACCAAGTGGTACGAGCCGGATGAAGAGACACCCTCTACCAGCTCCCAGGATTTGTTCAAGTTCAAAGAGGGGTGAATACATCCAGGAGGCTTGCCAGGGGGGGCTTCCTACGTCAGCTTACTGTTGGAACTCTGTTCGTAGTGCGCTATCCACAGCTCAGGGCTGTTAGTTGCTTGCTAGCATTGGCGGGAGAGAGATACTAAGCATCTCTTGCACATGTCTTGGCGTGTTTTGCACAGAAGGGACTTCTAAACGGTACCCCATTTCAAATGTTGCACCTCGATAGAGGCGATAGCCATAGAGTTACCCATCAGATAGGTTTGGCGGATATATTGATACATATCAATCCGCCCATACACTTGAATTGCCATTCATTGCGGAGGGCACACATGACCTCCCGGTCCTGCTCGCAACCCATAATAAATAAACACAATCATGCTTCGCTGTTGCTCTTGACCCTGTTTACAGTGCAAGACGGAATGCGTGAGCACTCATGTGGTCACCTATCAGCGTAGCTGAAGGCAGTACACCACAAGCAAAGCTTAAGATCAAAATCCTGGGATGATATAAATATCAATAATCCCAGTTACTACTACAAGCTATCGCCTCTGCGCATGGTATACATTTGTGAAGTATCCGATCAGGTGTCTGCGTGTAGGACGAGCCTGCTCGCGAATGCGGTGTCTCCAGGCTGATTCGGTTGCCAGGACTGCGCGGCATAGCAGCGGACATCGACCTCGCCGTGTTCCATGGCACTTTGCACCGCCGATAAAAGCCCCCCGAAGTGCATCTTAGCCAGATTAGACGAGCGCACCGGATGCAATTTTGGCCTTGCTCCGCTAGCATTAGGCGCTTCAGCTTCCTTCGTTGCGACGGTTTTCGATGAGTTATCAGGTTCTTGCACGTAAATGGCGTCCGCGCTCGTTTGGCGAAATGGTCGGCCAGACCCATGTGCTCAGGGCTCTGATCAATGCCTTGGACAGCCAGCGGCTGCACCATGCCTATCTGTTCACCGGTACCCGCGGCGTGGGCAAGACCACCATCGCGCGGATCATCGCCAAATGCCTGAACTGTGAAACAGGTATCACTTCGACGCCTTGCGGCGAGTGCTCGGTGTGCCGTGAGATCGATGAAGGCCGTTTCGTCGACCTGATCGAGATCGACGCCGCGAGCCGGACCAAGGTCGAGGATACCCGCGAGCTGCTCGACAACGTGCAGTACGCGCCGAGCCGCGGGCGCTTCAAGGTCTACCTGATCGACGAAGTGCACATGTTGTCCAGCCATTCCTTCAATGCGCTGTTGAAAACCCTCGAAGAGCCGCCGCCCTACGTCAAGTTCATCCTGGCCACCACCGACCCGCAGAAACTTCCCGCAACGATTCTCTCGCGGTGCCTGCAGTTCTCCCTGAAAAACATGACGCCGGAACGCGTGGTCGAGCATTTGACCCACGTGCTGAGTGTCGAGAACGTGCCGTTCGAAGACGATGCACTGTGGTTGCTGGGCCGCGCTGCCGATGGCTCCATGCGTGATGCCATGAGCCTGACCGACCAGGCGATCGCTTTCGGTGAAGGCAAGGTCATGGCCGCCGATGTGCGGGCGATGCTCGGAACGCTCGATCACGGTCAGGTTTACGACGTCCTGCATGCACTGATCGAGGGCGACGCCAAAGCGTTGCTCGAAGCCGTCCGTCACCTGGCCGAACAAGGCCCGGACTGGAACGGCGTGCTCTCGGAAATTCTCAACGTGCTGCACCGTGTCGCCATCGCCCAGGCCTTGCCTGAAGGCGTCGACAACGGTCATGGCGACCGTGATCGGGTGTTGGCCCTGGCCCAGGCCCTGCCGGCCGAAGACGTACAGTTTTACTACCAGATGGGCCTGATCGGTCGTCGCGACCTGCCGTTGGCGCCGGACCCCCGGGGTGGTTTCGAAATGGTTCTGCTGCGCATGCTCGCGTTCCGGCCGGCAGACACCGAGGACGCTCCGAGGCAACCGTTAAAGACAGTGGGGATCAGCCAAGCCACAGTTGATTCCGCCAATTCAGTGGTTGCCGCGCGAGTTGCTGCGCCGGTAGTGGTTACGGCAGTTGCACCGGTCGTATCGGCGCCGGTTGCGGCATTGGTTGCTCCAGGTCCAGCTCCAGCTCCAGCACCTGAACCGGTTGCACCGGTCGTCGTGCCCGAGCCCGTGGTTGAAGCAGTCGCGGTCGAAGCAATCGTCGACCTGCCCTGGAACGACCCGGTAGAGCCTGAAGTCGTCCAGCAGCCCGCGGTCGAACCGGTACTGGAAACCGCCGCTGAACAACCCGAATTGCCGCCGATGCCACTGCCGACGCCGGACAGCGTAGTGCCGGACGCACCGGAGTGGGCCGCTGCGCCGATCCCGGAACCCTCCGTGACCGAAGTCGATGCGGCTACGCCGGGCATGGACCTGGACGACGAGCCGCCGCTGGACGAGGACTACATCGAGCCGGACATGGATTCGTCTTACAGCTACCTCGACGAACTGGCCAGCGAGCATGCCGCCGAGCCGGCTCCGGAGCCCGAGCCAGAACCGGCCGCCATGCCGGCGACCGGCCTGGCGCTGCAATGGCTGGAGCTGTTCCCGAAATTGCCGATCTCCGGCATGACCGGTAGCATCGCCGCCAATTGCACCTTGATCGCCGTCGATGGCGACAACTGGCTGTTGCACCTGGATCCGGCCCATAGCGCCTTGTTCAACGCGACCCAGCAACGTCGCCTCAACGATGCGCTGAACCAGTATCACGGGCGTACGCTGACCCTGAGCATGGAGCTGATCAAGCCCGAGCAGGAAACGCCGGCCCAGGCCGCGTCGCGCCGTCGTGTCAATCGTCAGCGCGAGGCCGAGGAATCGATCCACGGTGATCCGTTCATCCAGCAAATGATGCAGCAGTTCGGTGCGGTGGTCCGTAACGATACTATTGAACCTGTCGAAGCCCTGGTCAGTCAGGGCTAATAACTGAAGGCGTTTGGCCCCAACGGCCGGGCGCTATTTTTATCCAAGTACTTTGAGGTGATTACCATGATGAAGGGTGGCATGGCCGGCCTGATGAAGCAGGCGCAGCAGATGCAGGAAAAAATGGCCAAGATGCAGGAAGAACTGGCCAATGCCGAAGTCACCGGTAAAGCCGGCGGCGACATGGTCACCGTGGTCATGACCGGTCGTCACGATGTCAAGCGCGTGACCATCGACCCAAGCCTGGTCGAAGGCCTGAGCGAAGACGACAAGGAAATGCTGGAGGCGGTATTCGCCGCCGCCGTCAACGATGCCGTGCGCAAGATCGAAGCCAACAGCCAGGACAAGATGGGCAGCATGACCGCTGGCATGCAACTGCCACCGGGCATGAAACTGCCCTTCTGATCCACGCTGAACAAACGCAACCCCCTCCCCCCTGTAGGAGCGAGCTTGCTCGCGAAAAACGTCAACGATAACGCGTTCATCCTGAATGAACGCGTCACCGTTGACCCCATCGCGAGCAAGCCCGCTCCCACAGAAGGGCGTTGGCACGATCAATACATCAAAGCTTGATCAACACCGACTTCAACTCGGTGTAATGCTCGATCGCCGCATACCCCATTTCCCGCCCAACCCCCGACATCTTGTACCCGCCAAACGGCAGCGCCGGATCCAGAGCGCTGTGGCAGTTGACCCACACCGAGCCCGACTTGATCCGCGGAATCATCCGGTGCACCGCCGCCAGATCATTGGACCAGACACTTGCCCCCAACCCATAGGGACTGTCATTGGCCATGCGCAACGCATCGGCCTCGTCATCGAACGGAATCGCCACTAGCACCGGGCCGAAGATTTCTTCCTGGACCAGCGAATGCTTCTGATCGACATCCACAATCACCGTTGGCTTGACGAAGAACCCCGGCCCGAACTGCTCGCCGCCGCAGGCGATGGTCGCGCCACTTTCCCGCCCCATTTCGATGTAACGGAAAACCCGCTCCTGCTGGCGCGCCGAAATCAGTGGCCCCATCTCGACACTCGGGTCAAGGCCGTTGCCGAGCTTCATGGCGTTGGCAATGTCAGCGATGTCCGCCACCACATTGTCGAAATGCTTGCGCTGCACATACAGCCTGGACCCGGCGCAGCACACCTGGCCCTGATTGAAGAAAATCGCGCTGGCGGCGCCAGCGGCGGCGGTCTTGAGGTCGGCATCGGCCATCACGATGGTTGGGGATTTGCCGCCCAGTTCCAGGGTGACCCGGGTCATGGAGTCCATCGCAATCTTGCCGATCTGCTTGCCCACGGCAGTTGAACCGGTAAAGGTCAGCTTGTCCACCAGCGGGTTGTGGGTCAGCGCCGAGCCTGCAGTGATGCCGGTGCCGGTCACGACGTTGAACACGCCTTCGGGATAACCGGCTTCCAGCACCAGTTCGGCCAGCTTGAGCGCGGTCAGCGGGGTTTCGTCGGCGGGCTTGAGGACCATGGTGCAACCGGTGGCCAGGGCCGGGCCGAGTTTCCAGCAGGCCAGCAGCAGCGGGAAGTTCCAGGCGACGATGGCACCGACCACACCCACTGCTTCGCGACGGATGAAACTGTGGAACTGATCGTTGGGCATCAACGGCATCGACACTTCAACGCTGGAGCCTTCGATCTTGGTCGCCCAGCCGGCCATGTAGCGCAGGAAGTCGATGGACAACTGCACGTCCATCACTTGCGCGACCGCCGCGCTCTTACCGTTGTTCAGGCATTCCAGTTGCGCCAACAGTTCGGCATCACGCTCCATCAGGTCGGCGAGTTTCCACAGCAGATTCTGCCGCTCCCGAGGGCGGGTGCGGGTCCAGGTCGAATCGTCGAAAGCCTGACGGGCGGCCAGGACTGCACGGTCGACATCCTCAGGTGTGGCCCGTGGCACTGCGCACAGCACTTCGCCGGTCGCCGGATTGTGCAGCGCCATGGTCTGGCCGTCGGCGGCCTCGACCCAGTCACCGCCGATAAGCATGCGCGGGGCGCGCTGGATGAACGCCGAGGTGGCGGGAAGCAGATAAGGGAGCGACATGGCGAGACCTCTTGTTGTTCGTGAGAACAGAGCTTTCGCAATGGCTGTGCCAAGTGTCCGAAAAGACGAGCCGGCCCTTGATTGGCGGGTTTCGCAGGATGCAACTGAATGAAGGTAGTCGCGTTTTTTTCGCAAATTGCGACAGCGGCTGAGACGACGAGCTACCCGCTTGCAACCTTGAGACCTCTACCATTGAGGAATAGAATTTTCTGGCTCGGTGGATGAAATGACGCACCGTTCATCCGGCACCCCATCTGGCGCGAAGGAGGTAGTGATGTTCCTTTCAACCCTGGAAATTCAAAACATTATTGAGCACAGTTTTCTGCCCGCCGTGTGCACTTGCCGCATGGAGGCAGACCAGTCCCTGACGATTCGGGTCTGTGATTGCATGACCGGCAAAGTGGATCTGGTGGCGACTCACGTTCCGCTGTGGACACTGGACAGTCCCCATGCCATCGCCTCGCTGGTGGCGGACATGCGGCAAGAAATCGACGCTCACAAAAGCATTCAGCCCACGTATCACATTTGAAACGGCGTCAAGCCGCACCCTTACACGCGGTGCGGCCTGCGCTGATCAATCACGGGGAAAACTTCCGGGAAATCTCGTCGTACGTGTTGCCATCTACGGCAGCGAGCAGTTTCCTATCGTCCTTGAGCGTTGCCAAAAATGTGACTTCGGTTTCCTTGCCGGCCAACATGAAACCGGCAATGGCGCCGATGGGACCGAGCAGCATGGCACCGGCCACGCCGAAGCCAATGGCATCCTTGATATTGTTGATCGAATTCTCGTTGGCCACTTCCACGCTCTTGAACGATGAGAGCGGCAGGGTAATGCCGGGCCATGGGTGAAGCGACGTCCTGAGGGTGAAAACGCCGTCTCTATACTCTCCATCACCCTGCAGAAAGTCCCCCGCCAGGACAGTGATGCTTGCCATTTTTTTATCTCCTTGACGGCAATCGGTGAATACCCATTTCGCGCTTGCCGGGGACCGTCGTCAATCGTCGGGCGATGAACGTTCCGGCCGCGACCTCGATGCTTGTCTCAGACTGCAACACCTGTCGCGATATTAGACGCAGACCAACGCGTCCAGACGCGACTCGCAGCCGTCAGCTTCACGTAACTGCTTGATAAAAAAGGTTATCGGCAAGCTGGCACGCTCCGTGTATTGCTCATCGCAGACGTTTCTCCAGCCTCCGCCAGCGGTTCGCCGCCGGCGGCAGAAACCATAAAAACGATAAGCCACAAAAATAAGAACGCACCGTGTGAGGTTCGACGTTGATGAAGAGAAAACTCCGATCAGGCCTGAGCGCCAGCCTGCTGGCCATTGCGGCCTGTGTGGCGCTGCATTCGCCTTACAGTCTGGCAGCTCGCGACGCCCAGACCATCCTCAAGGAAACCTGTCAGGGCTGCCATACCCCCGAAGCCGACAACGCCCTGAGCCGCATCAGTCACCAGCGTAAAACCCCGGAAGGCTGGCTGATGAGCATTGCCCGGATGCAAACCATGCACGGTTTGCAGATCAGCGATGACGACCGCCGCACCCTGGTCAAATACCTGGCCGACACCCAGGGCCTGGCGCCGAGCGAAACCGATGGCGTGCGTTATGCGCTGGAGCGGCGGCTCAACACGGTCGAGAAGTTCGACGACCAGACCAGCCAGATGTGCGGCCGTTGCCACTCCGGTGCACGGGTCGCCCTGCAACGGCGTCCGGCCCAGGAATGGGAGCGTTTGGTGAATTTCCACCTCGGCCAATGGCCGTCCCTGGAATACCAGGCCCTGTCCCGCGACCGTGACTGGTTCGACCTGGCTCGCAAAGAAATGGTGCCGCTGCTGGCCAAGCGTTATCCGCTGGACAACCCGGCCTGGAAAAAATGGCTGAGCACTGCGCCGAAATCCGACGCTCTGGTCGGCGATTGGAGCTTCAGCGGCCATGTGCCGGGTAAAGGCGAACTGGCCGGGGTGATGAGCGTCACGGCCGATGGCGGCGACACCTTCAAGGTCAGCGTCAAAGGTCAATACGCCGACGGCAGCCCATTCAACGGCGACGGCAGCGCGATTCTCTACACGGGCTACGAATGGCGCGGCAACGTGACCATCGACGGCGTGACCATGCGTCAGGTGTTCGCCGCTCAGGGCAACGCCCTGCAAGGCCGGATGTTCGAGGCCGAGCATGATGAGCGGGGTCTGGACTTCGTCGCCGCCAAACAGGGCAGCCGTCGTTTGCTGGCGGTGCAGCCGGGTTATCTGAAGGCGGGCGCCGAAACTGAAGTCACCCTGATCGGCAGCGGCCTCAACGGCAAGCCGAACTTCGGCAAAGGCGTGGACGTGGTCGAAGTACTGGAGCAAAGCCCGGAACGCATGCGCGTCAAGCTCAAGGCGGCTGCGAATGCCCAGCCGGGTCTGCGCAACGTCACCGTCGGCACGCTGAAAGGCCCGAGCCTGTCGGTCTACAGCAAGATTGCCGAAGTCAAAGTCGTGCCCGAGTTCTCGGTGGCGCGGATCGGCGAGGGCGGTGGTTCGACGTCGAAAGTCCAGGGTCGGTTGGATGCTGAAGCCTGGGGCAAGGGCGCCGATGGCAAGCCGTATCGCATCGGCGTGTTCCCGGCGCAGTGGTCGGTCGAAGCTTTTGACGACCGTGCCAAGGAAGACGAGGACGTCAAGTTCGCCGGCACCATGCAGGCTGACAGCGGCGTGTTCACCCCAGGCGATGCCGGGCCGAACCCGCAACGCAAAATGTCCACCAACAATGCCGGCAACCTCAAGGTGATCGCCGCCGTCGACGACGCAGGGAAATCCCTGACCGGCGAAGGCCACATGATCGTCACGGTGCAACGCTGGAACAATCCACCCATTCCGTGAGTTGGCTGATATTTCACAGCTTCAGACACTTTTTCGGAATGACCGCAGGCCCCGCCGTACGGGGTCTGCACAGGAGGTTGCAATGGGCGCTATTTTGAATCTGGTCGAACGAAACCTGCACGAAGTGCACGTCGACGCCGACCGCATGCTGTTCCACATCCCCAGCAGTTCGCTGTTTGCCAGCGATGAGCTGACGGGCACCATCATCGACACCTTGCGCGGTCCCGGCTGCTCCTCGGAAGACCTGATCCAGCGCCTGGCTGCGCGCTTCAACGGTGAGGAAATCACCGAGACCCTGCGCGAGTTGATGTCCCTGGAACTGGTCAGCGACGGCTCGCCGCTGACACCGGACATCGGCACCAAACGGGTCGAGCGCACGGCGATCAATACCGTGGTGCTGAACGTCAACACCGGCTGCAATTTGAGCTGCACCTACTGCTACAAGGAGGACCTCGACAAGCCATCGGCCGGCAAGAAAATGGACGTTGAAACGGCGGTGGCGTCGGTGGAAATGCTGCTGCGCGAGTCACCGGATGAAGAGCGTTTCACCGTGGTGTTCTTCGGCGGCGAGCCGCTGAGCAACCGCAAGCTGATCGAATACATGGTCGACTATTGCGAGAAGCGTTTCCGCGAGGCCGGCAAGTTCGTCGAGTTCGTCATGACCACCAACGCCACGCTGCTCACCGAAGAAACCGTGGATTATCTGAATGCCCACCGTTTCGGGCTCTCGGTGAGTATCGACGGACCGAAAACCGTGCATGACCGCAACCGCATCACCGTGGGCGGGCAGGGCACTTACGACGTGGTGCGACGCAAGGCCGAGATGCTGTTGTCGCGCTACAACAGCCGTCCGGTCGGCGCGCGGGTGACCTTGACCACCGGCGTCACCGACGTCGAAACCATCTGGGATCACCTGTTCAACGAATTGGGGTTTGCCGAGGTCGGGTTTGCCCCGGTGACCTCCGGTGACATCAGCACCTTCAACCTTTCCAGTGACGAACTGATCGAGGTCTTCGCCAACATGAAGAAACTCGGCCGACGTTACCTGGAAGCGGCGCTGGAGCATCGCAACATCGGGTTCTCCAACCTGCACCAATTGATCACCGACATCCACGAAGGCCACAAAAAAGCTCTGCCCTGCGGCGCGGGCCTGAAGATGCTGGCGGTGGATCACAAGGGCGAACTGAACCTGTGCCACCGCTTTACCGGTTCATCGCTGCCGACCTTCGGCAACGTCCACAGCGGTGTGAAACAGGTCGAGTTGAACGACTTCCTGTCCCAGCGCCTGGACCGCACCAACACCGGCTGCGAGGACTGTCAGATCCGTAACCTCTGCTCCGGCGGCTGTTATCACGAAAGCTACGCCCGGTACGGCGACCCGACCCACCCGACCTATCACTACTGCGAACTGATGCGTGACTGGGTCGACTTCGGCATCGAGGTCTA
This sequence comes from Pseudomonas sp., assembly GCA_003525045.1. Taxonomy (GTDB): domain Bacteria; phylum Pseudomonadota; class Gammaproteobacteria; order Pseudomonadales; family Pseudomonadaceae; genus Aquipseudomonas. The sequence goes on from DQGF01000557.1 coordinate 22,060, forward strand.
CACCCGGATCATGGCCCACAACCCTGCGTTTATCAGCAGCTACATCACTCCGCGCAAGGCTCACTGATATGAAACATCTCAAGGCAATCAATAACAAAGCGCTGAAACTCGATGAGGCCGCGGCCGAAAACCGCATCGAAGAAGTGGTGGCGATGAGTTCCGTCGCCGGCTGCGCCTCGACCACCGACCCAGGCTGGGAAATCGACGCCTTTGGCGGTGTGTCGTCGCTGTGCCAGCCGATGGAAGCCGATCTGTATGGCTGTTCCGACCCTTGCTGGTGGCCGGCCCAGGTGCCCGACATGATGAGCACCTACCCGGACTGGAACAAGGATGCCCAGGCGTCCAACGACAACTGGCGCAACCTCGGCACTGTCTTTCCAAAAGACAAATGATCGGACATGAAGAAGGATTCCAGCATGCAACGCATCAAAGCCTGCGGCCTGGCCGCGTTTGCCGTCCTGAGCGTCTGTTCGCTCAACGTTCTGGCCGATGAAAACACTGCACTCGAAACCGGTCACGAGTACCTGTTGACCACCAATTACCCGAACAACCTGCACGTCATCGACCTGGCCACGGACACCCTGTTCAAGACCTGCAAGATGCCGGACGCGTTCGGCCCCGGCACCGTGCAGTTGTCGCCGGATCGCAAGACTGCCTACGTGTTGAACAACCACTACGCCGATGTCTACGGCGTTGAGCTGGACAGTTGCAAGCAGGTGTTCCATGCCAGCATCACCCAGAAACCGGGGGAGAAAGCGAAATCGATGTTCGCCTTCACCCTCAGCCATGACGGCAAGGAACTGTTCACCATCGCCAACCCGACGCTGATGCTCAATGACCGTTATGAAGTGCAGCAGCCTCGTCTGGATGTCTACGCCACTGACGCCGGCATGGACGCCAAGCCGGTGCGCAGTTTCCCGGCGCCACGGCAACTGACCATCATGCAGAGTGGCGACGACGGCACGTTGTACGTGGCGGGGGCGGATGTCTACAAGGTCGATGTGAAAACCGGCAAGTTCGACGTATTGATCCCGAGCCGTCACTGGAAACGCCCGAACTACAGCGCGCCGGACGTGCTCTACGTGTGGAACCAGCAGACCTTTCGCCATGACTTCTCGCTGCTCTACACCACGGCGAAGTTCAAGGACAAGAAGCAGGACCCGGCGACCGCCGAGTATCTCTATGGGCTGTTCAGCGTCGACCTGAAAACCGGCAAGACCGAAACCACCGACTTCGGCCCGCTGACGGAAATCTACTTCAGCGGCATGCGCTCACCCAAGGATCCGAACCTGATGTTTGGCGTACTCAACCGTCTGGCCAAGTACGACATCAAGCAGAAAAAAATGCTCCAGGCGGCGACGCTGGATCACTCCTACTACTGCATTTCCTTCAACAAGGATGGGAGCAAGATCTACCTGGCCGGGACCTTCAACGATGTGGCGATCTTTGATCCCGAGACCATGAAGCAGATTGGCAGTATCAAGTTGCCGGGTGGGGATATGGCGATCACCACCGCGCAGATATTTATTCGGTAATTGCGCCGTCTGAACGGCCGCCTTCGCGAGCAGGCTCGCTCCCACATTGGCCAGTGTTGACTGCAAATCTGCGGTACAACGCGGTCAACTGGGGGAGCGAGCCTGCTCGCGAAGAGGCCCTCAAAAA
>DQGF01000070.1 GCA_003525045.1 Pseudomonas sp.
TACCTGCGCCCGCTCTACGACGCACTCTACGAAATGCTCGGCTTCGAACATGTTGCCAAGCTGATCGAGCGCCAAGTGATAGAAGTCGCACCACTGGCTTACATGCGCGGACGCACCCTGAACAACAGCTTCATCATTCTCGATGAAAGCCAGAACACCACCGTCGAGCAGATGAAGATGTTCCTGACCCGGATCGGCTTCGGGTCTACGGCGGTCATCACCGGTGACATTACCCAGGTCGACCTGCCGAAAGGCACCAAGTCCGGGCTGCACCACGTGATCGAGGTGCTCAAGGACGTACCGGGCATCAGCTTCACGCACTTCCAGCCCAAGGACGTCGTGCGCCATCCATTGGTGCAGCGGATCGTCGAAGCCTATGAGCGCTTCGAGAATCGTGTGGCCGACGAAACGCCAAAGGATAGTCGCCGCGATGCTTGAGCTTGATCTGCAACTAGCCACCGAAGCACCTGCCCCAAGCGAGGCCGAGTTTCGCCAATGGTGCGAACTGGCCCTGCGCCAGCGTACTGCCGACTCCGAAATGACCATCCGCCTGGTCGATGAAGAAGAGGCCCGCGAACTGAACAGCACCTGGCGGCAAAAGGATTACGCCACTAACGTCCTGTCGTTTCCTGCCGATGTGCCTGACGAGTTTCTCGACATCCCGCTGCTGGGTGATCTGGTGATCTGCGTGGCCGTGGTCGAACGCGAAGCTGCCGAACAGGGTAAGGCTCTCGACGCCCACTGGGCGCATCTGGTCATTCACGGCTGCTTGCATCTGCTGGGTTACGACCATATAGATGACGACGAAGCTGAAGAAATGGAAGCACTGGAACGAACGTTGCTTGCAGAGTTGGGTCATCCGGACCCGTACGCGGACGACGAAATAGAAACATCCCCTATCGTTACAACAAAGGATTCAGAGTAATCGCTATGAGCGAAGATCGATCGAGCAACGGGCAAAAGTCCTGGCTGGGTAAGCTCACCCAGGCTTTTGCCCACGAGCCGAAGAACCGCCAGGAGCTGCTGGAACTGCTGCGCGATGCACACCAGAACAAGTTGCTGGACAGCGAAGCGCTGGCCATCGTCGAAGGCGCCATCCAGGTTGCAGACCTGCAAGTACGGGACATCATGGTCCCGCGCTCGCAGATGATCAGCATCAAGGCGACCCAGACACCCCGCGAGTTCCTGCCTGCCGTGGTCGACTCGGCGCACTCCCGCTATCCGGTGATCGGCGAAAGCCACGATGACGTGATGGGTGTGTTGCTGGCCAAGGACTTGCTGCCGTTGATCCTCAAGGAAAACGGCGACAGCTTCAACATCAAGGACCTGCTGCGCCCGGCCACCTTCGTGCCCGAGTCCAAGCGTCTGAATGTGCTGCTGCGCGAGTTCCGCGCCAACCACAACCACATGGCCATCGTCATCGACGAGTACGGCGGTGTGGCGGGCCTGGTGACCATCGAAGACGTGCTGGAACAGATCGTCGGCGACATCGAAGACGAGCATGACGTCGAAGAAGACAGCTACATCAAACCGCTGCCCAGCGGTGACTTCCTGATCAAGGCCCTGACGCCGATCGAGAACTTCAACGAGTTCTTCGACAGCCAATTCTCCGATGACGAATTCGACACCGTCGGCGGTCTGGTGATGAGTGCGTTCGGGCACCTGCCAAAACGCAACGAAATCACTGAAATCGGCCCTTATCGCTTCCGCATCCTGAACGCCGACAGCCGTCGGATTCACTTGCTTCGCCTGACGCCTATTGCTCGGTAATACTAAGGATAGAAATGCGCTGGATAACCCGCCCCGGCTGGCCCGGTAACCTGCTGGCCGTGGCGGCCGGTGCAATCACCACCCTGGCCCTGGCACCCTTCGATATCTGGCCGTTGGCATTGCTGGCGGTCGGCTTGTTCTATGCCGGCTTGCGTGAACTGAACCCTCGTCAGGCCCTGGGCCGTGGCTGGTGCTTCGGTTTCGGTCTGTTTGGCGCCGGTACCAGCTGGATCTACTACAGCATTCACAACTTTGGCGGCGCTTCAGTGCTGCTGGCCGGTTGTTTGATGCTGCTGTTCACCGCGGCGATTGCCTGGTTCTTCGCCCTGCCCGCCTGGCTCTGGGCGCGCTGGCTGCGCCGCAACGAAGCGCCACTGGCCGACGCTATGGCATTCGCGGCGTTGTGGGTCGGTCAGGAAGCTTTTCGCGGCTGGTTTCTGACCGGCTTCCCCTGGCTTTATTCCGGCTACAGTCAGCTTAACGGCCCGTTGGCCGGGCTCGCGCCTGTGGGCGGGATGTGGCTGATTTCCTTCACCCTGGCCCTGACCGCCGCGCTGATCTACAACGCGCTTCCACTGGTGAAAACCGGTCGTAAAGGTTTCATCGCTGCTGGCGTGGTGTTGCTAATCGGCCCATGGGTGGCCGGCATGGCGCTCAAGGAACATGCCTGGACCAGTCCGGCGGGGGCGCCGCTGAGCGTCGCAGCGATTCAGGGCAATATCGAACAGAGCATGAAGTGGGACCCGGCACAGCTCAACGCGCAGCTGGCGCTGTACCGCGACATGAGCTTCAGCTCCAAACCGGTCGACCTGTTGATCTGGCCGGAAACGGCTATCCCGGTGCTCAAGGAGTCCGCCGAGGGCTACCTGAATATGATGGGAAGCTTCGCCGCAGAGCGTAACTCCGCGCTGATTACTGGCGTACCGATCCGAGAGGAAGTGCATCACCAGAAACGCTTTTTCAATGGCATCACCGTCGTGGGCGAAGGCGATGGCACGTACCTCAAGCAGAAACTGGTACCGTTTGGCGAATACGTTCCGTTGCAGGACGTGTTGCGCGGGCTGATCGCCTTTTTCGACTTGCCGATGTCGGACTTTGCCCGTGGCCCTGCCGATCAGCCGATGCTGCAAGCCAAGGGGTACCAGATCGCTCCGTACATCTGCTACGAAGTGGTCTATCCGGAATTCGCCGCCAGCCTCGCGGCCCGTAGCGATTTGCTGCTGACCATCAGCAACGACACTTGGTTCGGCACCTCCATCGGCCCGCTGCAACACTTGCAGATGGCGCAGATGCGGGCGCTTGAAGCCGGACGCTGGATGATCCGCGCCACCAACAACGGCGTGACCGGCCTGATCAATCCATTCGGGCAGATCACGGCGCAGATCC
>DQGF01000332.1:0-1767 GCA_003525045.1 Pseudomonas sp.
CGCCCGAAGGCACTGCAATTCCATGTGGGAGCGGGCTTGCTCGCGAAGCCGGAGTGTCAGTCGATATAGATTGTGCCTGACACTCCGCATTCGCGAGCAAGCCCGCTCCCACAGGGTGTGCGTCTGACAATTAACCTCATTCACTGCTTTTCAGGCCTTTCATATGCGTATCAAAGTCCACTGCCAGAACCGCATCGGCATCCTGCGCGACATTCTCAACCTGCTGGTGGAGTACGGGATCAACGTCGCTCGCGGCGAGGTCGGCGGTGAGCATGGCAATGCCATCTACCTGCATTGCCCGAACCTGATCAACATCCAGTTCCAGGCGTTACGAGCGAAATTCGAATCGATTGCCGGGGTCTTCGGCGTCAAGCGTGTAGGGCTTATGCCCAGCGAACGTCGGCACATGGAGCTCAATGCCTTGCTCGGCGCCCTGGAGTTTCCGGTGTTGTCGATCGACATGGGCGGCTCGATCGTCGCGGCCAACCGCGCGGCGGCGCAATTACTCGGGGTGCGGGTGGATGAGGTGCCGGGAATTCCATTGTCGCGGTACGCCGAGGATTTCGACTTGCCGGAACTGGTGCGCGCCAACAAGTCGCGGATCAATGGCCTGAGGGTCAAGGTCAAGGGCGACGTATTTCTCGCCGATATTGCGCCGCTGCAATCTGAGCATGACGACAGCGAAGCCATGGCAGGCGCGGTACTGACGCTGCACCGTGCGGACCGGGTCGGTGAGCGTATCTATAACGTGCGCAAGCAGGAACTGCGCGGGTTCGACAGCATCTTCCAGAGCTCGAAAGTCATGGCCGCGGTGGTGCGCGAAGCCCGGCGCATGGCGCCGCTGGATGCACCGCTATTGATAGAAGGCGAAACCGGTACCGGCAAGGAGTTGCTGGCGCGAGCCTGTCACTTGGCGAGCCCTCGCGGTCAGTCACCGCTGATGGCACTCAACTGCGCCGGCCTGCCGGAATCCATGGCCGAGACCGAGTTGTTCGGTTATGGGCCCGGCGCCTTTGAAGGGGCGCGGGCCGAAGGCAAGCTCGGGCTGTTGGAGCTGACGGCGGGCGGCACGCTGTTTCTCGACGGCGTCGGGGAAATGAGCCCGCGGCTGCAGGTGAAATTGCTGCGCTTCCTGCAGGACGGTTGCTTCCGTCGCGTAGGCAGTGATGAAGAGGTTTATCTGGATGTGCGAGTGATCTGCGCGACTCAGGTCGACCTGTCCGAGTTGTGTGCTCGCGGGGAGTTTCGCCAGGATTTGTATCACCGCCTGAACGTGCTGTCGTTGCACATCCCGCCGCTGCGCGAGTGTCTCGACGGTTTGACGCCGCTGGTGGAGCACTTTCTCGATCAGGCCAGCCGGCAGATCGGTTGCCCGCTGCCGAAACTGGCGCCGGCGGCGATGGAGCGGCTCAGTCACTACCATTGGCCGGGCAATGTCCGGCAACTGGAGAACGTGTTGTTCCAGGCGGTTTCCTTGTGCGAGGGCGGGACGGTCAAGGCCGAACATATTCGCCTGCCGGACTATGGTGTGCGTCAGCCGCTTGGCGATTTCTCGCTGGAGGGTGGGCTGGACGAGATTGTCGGGCGCTTTGAGAAAGCGGTGTTGGAGCGGCTGTATTCCGAGCATCCGAGCAGTCGGCAACTGGGCAAGCGGTTGGGGGTTTCGCATACCACCATTGCCAATAAGTTGCGGGAGTATGAGGTGGGCAAGACCGAGTCATAGTCGATTGCTGTTTTGCCTGTGATGGCCCCTTCGCGAGCAAGCCC
>DQGF01000332.1:2088-7541 GCA_003525045.1 Pseudomonas sp.
CCGCTCCCACAGTTGATCGCATTTTTCCTGGAGGAACCCGGTCCAGTGTGGGAGCGGGCTTGCTCGCGAAGGCGGTGGCGGCCATTGCCCAAGACCAAGCCTTGCCACATACCGGCATAACACCGCCGGTTTTTCGACTTCGAAACAATCCCTCAATTCCCCCTGAACCCCTCAAACCCTTTGTTTGCCCGGCCCCGCGCCGTCAGAAAAAAGTTGGTCTGCAAATTGCTTATCGCTCAGCAGTACAGCACTGGGCGGCAAACGTCCGGCATGCAGAGGAAAGAGTGTGGACAAGTACCTTTATGTGGCAATGACCGGCGCCAGCCAGAATGCACTGGCGCAGAAGGCTCATGCGAACAACCTGGCGAACATCTCCACCAACGGCTTCCAGAAAGACCTGGAACAGGCGCGTTCGATGCCGGTGTTCGGTGACAGCTTTCCGGCGCGTGCGTTTGCCCTGTCCGAGCGGCCGGCCACCGACTTCTCCCCTGGCGCGCTGGTGCAGACCGGCCGCGACCTCGATGTCGCGGTGCAAGGCAACGGCTGGATTGCCGTGCAGAACCCTGACGGCGGCGAAAGCTATGTGCGCACCGGCAGCCTGAACGTCGACGCCCTCGGCGTGCTGCGGGCTGGCAACGGTATGCCGGTGCTGGGCAATGGCGGGCCGATTGCCGTGCCGCCCGAGCAGCAGATCGAAGTCGGCGAGGATGGCTCCATCAGTATTCGGGCGATGGGCGAGGGGCCTCAGGTGATGGCGCAAGTCGACCGCATCAAACTGGTCAACCCTGACTTCAAGAACATGACCAAAGGCCTGGACGGTTCGATCCACACCAAGGATGGCCAGCAGGCGCAAGCCGACGCCAATGTCAAGCTGGTGTCCGGATTCCTCGAGTCAAGCAACGTCAATGCCGTGGAAGAGATGACCTCGGTGCTGGCCCTGGCCAAGCAGTTCGAACTGCACATCAAGATGATGAACACCGCCAAAGAAGACGACCAGGCCATGGCTCGGGTCTTGCAGATCAGCTAATTACCAGAACGTCGCGCCGTAAAACAGGCGCACGAGGAGAATCGAATGCTTCCGGCTCTATGGGTTGCCAAAACAGGTCTGTCCGCCCAGGACACCAACCTGACGACCATTTCCAACAACCTGGCCAACGTCTCGACCACGGGTTTCAAACGCGATCGCGCCGAGTTCCAGGACTTGCTCTACCAGATCAAGCGCCAGCCTGGCGCCCAGTCGACCCAGGACAGCGAACTGCCGTCGGGTCTGCAATTGGGTACCGGTGTGCGCGTCGTCGGCACCCAGAAAAACTTCACCGCCGGCAGCCTGCAAACCACCGAGCAACCGTTGGACATGGCCATCGACGGTCGCGGTTTCTTCCAGATCCTGCAGCCGGACGGCACCACGTCCTACACCCGTGACGGTACGTTCCACCTGGACTCCAACGGCCAGATCGTCAACGCCAGCGGCTTCGCCCTGGAACCGGCGATCGTCATCCCCAACGACGCCCAGACCTTCACGGTCGGTCGCGACGGCACCGTGTCCATCACCGTTGCCGGCAACCCGGCCGCCCAGGTGATTGGCAACCTGCAAACCGCCGACTTCATCAACCCGGCCGGCCTGCAGGCAGTGGGCAACAACCTGTTCCTGGAAACCGCTGCCAGTGGCGCGCCGCAGGTCGGCACGCCGGGCCTGGCCGGTTTCGGCAGCACGCTGCAGAACACCCTGGAAACGTCCAACGTCAGCACCGTTGAAGAGATGGTCAACATGATCACCACTCAACGCGCCTATGAGATGAACTCCAAGGTGATTTCCACCGCCGACCAGATGCTCTCGTTCGTCACGCAGAATCTGTAATCAAGTCCATGGGGCGGCCACGGGGTCGCCAGCAACACCGTGAGGTAGGGTCATGAATCGCTTTGTATCTGTGCTGGCATTGAGTGGGATCACCGCGCTCGCAGGCTGTGTCGCCCCGCCGCCCAAGCCCAATGACCCTTACTACGCCCCGGTGTTGCCGCGCACGCCGCTGCCGGCTGCGGCCAATAACGGCTCGATCTACCAGGCCGGCTTCGAACAGAACCTGTACAGCGACCGCAAGGCGTTCCGGGTCGGTGACATCATCACCATCACCCTGAACGAGCGCACCCAGGCCAGCAAGAACGCCAACTCGCAAACCGCCAAGAACAGCAAGACCGACATTGGCCTGAGCTCGTTTTTCGGGGGTGGCCTGAGCACCAATGATCCAGTGGGCAGCGGTAACCTGAGTCTGGACGTCGGTTACGCAGGCGACCGCGCAACCAAGGGCGACAGCAAGTCCGGCCAGAGCAACAGCCTGACCGGGTCGATCACGGTGACCGTCGCCGACGTGTTGCCCAACGGCATCATCGCCGTGCGCGGCGAGAAGTGGCTGACCCTCAACACCGGCGATGAGCTGGTACGGATCGCCGGCCTGGTTCGCGCCGATGACATCGCCACCGACAACACGGTTTCGTCGACCCGGGTCGCCGATGCGCGCATCACCTATTCGGGCACCGGTGCCTTTGCCGATGCGAGTCAGCCAGGCTGGTTCGACCGTTTCTTCCTCAGCCCGCTGTTCCCTTTCTAGGTGGCCACGTTGACTCTTAAACACCTGATGGTGGCTGTGTTCCTGATGTCCGCAGCCTTCGGTGCTCAGGCCGAACGGTTGAAGGACATCGCCAGCATTTCCGGCGTGCGTTCCAACCAATTGATCGGTTACGGCCTGGTGGTCGGGCTCAACGGTACCGGCGACCAGACGACCCAGACCCCGTTCACCTTGCAGACCTTCAACAACATGCTTTCGCAGTTCGGCATCAAAGTGCCGCCGGGGTCGGGCAACGTGCAATTGAAAAACGTCGCGGCCGTGTCGATCAGTGCCGACTTGCCGGCGTTCGCCAAGCCGGGTCAGCAGATCGACATTACCGTGTCCTCCATCGGCAACTCCAAGAGCCTGCGCGGCGGCACCTTGCTGCTGACCCCGCTCAAGGGCATCGACGGCAACGTCTACGCCATCGCCCAAGGCAACCTGGTGGTCGGCGGCTTCGATGCCGAAGGTCGCGATGGATCGAAGATCACCGTCAACGTGCCTTCGGCCGGGCGCATCCCGGGTGGTGCATCGGTCGAACGTTCGGTGCCGAGCGGATTCAACCAGGGCAACAGCCTGACCCTGAACCTCAACCGTTCCGACTTCACCACCGCCAAACGCATCGTCGACAAGATCAACGACATGCTCGGCCCTGGCGTTGCCCAGGCCATCGACGGCGGTTCGATTCGCGTCAGCGCGCCACTGGATCCGAGCCAGCGGGTCGACTACCTGTCGATCCTCGAGAACCTCGAAGTCGACCCGGGTCAGGCGGTGGCGAAAGTCATCATCAACTCCCGCCCCGGCACCATCGTGATCGGCCAGAACGTCAAGGTTTCCCCGGCCGCCGTGACCCACGGCAGCCTGACCGTGACCATCACCGAAGACCCGATCGTCAGCCAGCCCGGCCCTCTGTCCAACGGGCAGACGGCGGTCGTGCCGCGTTCGCGGGTCAACGCCCAGCAAGAAGCCAAGCCGATGTTCAAGTTTGGCCCGGGCACCACCCTCGACGAAATCGTCCGTGCGGTGAACCAGGTCGGCGCCGCGCCGGGTGACTTGATGGCGATTCTCGAAGCGTTGAAACAGGCCGGCGCGTTGCAAGCCGACCTGATCGTGATCTGAGGACGACGACCATGGACATGCGCAAGGGTGGTTTGGGGGTCAGCAGCAGCGACTCGGGGTCCTATTCGGACCTCAATCGCCTGAACCAGCTCAAGGTCGGCGACAAGAACAGTGACGGCAACCTGCGCAAGGTCGCGCAGGAATTCGAGTCGCTGTTCCTCGGTGAAATGCTCAAATCCATGCGCTCGGCCACCGACGCGCTGGGCCAGGACAATCCGCTCAACACCCCGGCGGCCAAGCAGTACCAGGAAATGTACGACCAGCAGCTGGCCGTTTCCATGTCCCGCGAAGGCGGCGGCATCGGCCTGGCGGACGTGTTGATGCGCCAGATGGCTAAGAACAAACCACTGGCGCCGGGTGAAGCCGCTGCAGCGTCCGCCGCCAAGCAGGCGGCCGCGAAAGCCGCCGTGGAAACACCGATTGGCGCCGGGACGGTCGCCACCCACGGACCGCTGTCGCGCCTCAATGGCGAGCGGCCGTTGTGGGCTTCGCGCTCGGTGAAGTCGGCGGCGAGCGCGGGCGAGGGCGCGCATCACAACGACATGGCGCTGATCAATCAGCGGCGCCTGGCCCTGCCACCAAAACTGGCCGACCGTTTGCTCGCCGGACTGGTGCCGTCGGCATCGACCACGGCGCCGTCCGCCACGACGGCGCTGAACAAAATCCAGCTGCCGTCGAGCACCAACACCGGGTCCGGTCCCCTGTACAACGGCGATTGGCTGACTGCACAAACGGATACCACCTCCAGCGGGCGCCTGCAGATCCATGGTCGTGCCATGGCGCAAATCCCCCTGGCACCAGCGAAGAAGGCGTTCAACTCCGCCGACGAATTCGTCAACACCATGCTGCCCATGGCCAAGGAAGCCGCCGACCGCATCGGCGTCGATCCGCGTTACCTGGTGGCCCAGGCCGCCCTGGAAACCGGTTGGGGCAAATCGGTCATGCGCGCCCAGGATGGCAGCAGCAGCCACAACCTGTTCGGCATCAAGACCGGCAGCAGCTGGCAAGGCGATTCGGCGCGGGCGATCACCAGCGAATTCAGGAATGGCGAAATGGTCAAGGAGACGGCGCAGTTCCGTTCCTACGCCTCGTACAAGGACAGCTTCCATGACCTTGTGACGTTGTTGCAATCGAACAATCGTTATCAAGAAGTCGTGAAATCGGCCGATAACCCCGAACAGTTTGTGCGCGAGTTGCAGAAGGCCGGTTACGCCACCGACCCGGACTACGCCAGCAAGATTTCGCAGATAGCCAGGCAGATGACCAGTTACCAGAACTACGCTGCGGCGGGCGTTTCCACCACGCCTTTATAGGCATAAGGGTCTGAATCATGAGTTTGCTCAATATCGGGATGTCGGGTCTGGCTGCAGGCCAATCCTCGTTGATGACAACCGGCAATAACATTGCCAATGTCGACACCGCCGGGTACTCGCGCCAGCAAACGGTGCAGGGCAGCAAATCCTCGCAGCAGTTCGGCAATGTGTTCATCGGCACCGGCACGACGCTGGCCGATGTGCGTCGGGTGTACAACAGCTATCTCGATGCGCAGTTGCAGACCACCACTTCACTCAACAGCGATGCGGCGGCGTATCTGGGGCAGGTCACACCACTTGATACCTTGTTGTCAGACAGCGGCACTGGCCTCAATGGCGCCCTGACCAAGTTCTTCGCGTCGGTGCAGAACGTCAACGCCAAACCCGGTGACGACGCGTCCCGCCAGTTGCTGCTCAG
>DQGF01000332.1:7844-14466 GCA_003525045.1 Pseudomonas sp.
CAGCGATGCCCAAGCCTTGAGCAGCCGTTTCAATTCGATGTCCAGCCAGTTGAATTCGCAGAATGCGAACATCAACGGCAACCTGACGAACATGGCCGAACAGGTCAACAAGCTGGCCGCTACCGTGGCACGGTTGAACCAGAAGATTGCCGAGATTTCCAGCTCCGGCGGCATGCCCAACGAGCTGCTCGACGCCCGCAATGAAACCGTGCGCCAATTGTCGACCTTCACCGGTGCGCAAGTGGTGGAGCGCGAAGGCAACCTCGATATTTACCTGGGCAGCGGCCAGCCGCTGGTCATGGGCAACACTGTCAACAAACTCGAAGTGGTACCGGGCAAAGACGATCCGGGCCGCTTGTCGCTGCAACTCAATCGCGGTTCGAGCACCATCGACATCACATCGATCACGACCGGTGGCGAGATCGGTGGCCTGCTGCGTTATCGCAGTACGGTGCTGGACCCGGCCATGAACGAGTTGGGTCGCGTGGCGTTGGTCATCGCCGACCAGATGAACACGATCCAGGCGCAGGGCATCGACAAGAACGGTGACTTCGGTTCGACCCTGTTCAACAGCATCAACAGTGCTGCGCAGATTTCCCAGCGCACCGTCGCCAACACCGGCAACCTCGGCAGCGCGAACTTTGAAGTGAGCATCGAGGACTCCGGCCAACTGACCCTCAACGATTACAAGGTCACGTTCACCAGTGCCAACGATTACACCGTGCAACGCCTGCCTGACAACACGTCGATGGGCAGTTTCAGTACAACGCCGCCGGCCACTCCACCGCTGATCGAAGGATTCTCTCTGAAAGCCATCGGCGGCACCGCCGTCGCAGGCGACAGCTTCAGGATCACTCCCACCCGCAACGCCGCGACGAACATCAAGACCGAGATGACCGACTCCAAGCGTCTGGCCATCGCGGCACCGCTGGGCGCGGCCATCGCGGCAGGCGGCAGTGGCACATTGACGATTCCGGCCAGCGGTCAACCGACCCTGACCACCCAGTTTGACATCTACGACGCGGCCACCACCACCGCGATGCAGAACGGCCTGAAAAACTCCACGCCCACCAGGGTCGTATTTGGCGATGTTTCCGCCGACGGTACCAGCCGGGACTACCAGTTTCTAGATGCCAATGGCGGGCTTATCAGCGATGGAACCATCAAGCCAGGCGAGAACAACAAGCTGAGTCTGAGTATCTCGCTCATGGATGCCAGTGGTGCGCCGATCCCGCCTCCTCCCGCCACGCAGTACTCCGTAAGCTTCGACATGACCGTCGCCGGCTCGCCAGGCAAAGGCACCGCGATCAACGTCTCGCTCAGCCAGCCGGGCACCCTGGACAACCGCAACGGCACCGCATTGGCCGGTTTGCAGACTGCACAGACCGTGGATACCGGTTCGGCGAGCAAGGGTATCTCCCTGGCCGACGCCTACGGCAAACTGGTCGAAGGTGTCGGCTCCAAAGCCGCCCAGGGCAAGCTCGACAGCGCCGCGACTGGCGCCATCCTGGCCAACGCCAAGGGCGCCCGTGACTCGCTGTCCGGTGTCGATCTCGATGAGGAAACCGGCAACCTGGTCAAGTATCAGCAGTACTACACCGCCTCTTCGCAGATCATCAAGGCTGCGCAGCAAATTTTCAGCACACTGATCAACAGTCTTTAAGGAGTCGTAGCCCATGCGCATTTCTACCGCCCAGTTTTACGAGTCCTCGGCCGCGAACTATCAGAAGAACTTCGCAAACGTGGTCAAGAGCAGTGAAGAGGCCAGCAGCCTGATTCGCGTCAACACGGCTGCCGATGATCCGGTCGGCGCCTCGCATCTGCTGCAATTGGGTCAGCAGGCTTCGATGCTTGATCAGTACTCGGCCAATATCACTACGATCAAAGCGACCTTGGGTACGACCGAGGCGGTGATGACCAGCATTGGCAATGTGCTGCAGCGCGCGAAAGAGTTGGCACTAGGAGCCGGAAGTGGCATTTATACCGACGCTGATCGTCAGGCCAATGCCGCTGAGTTGGAACAGATCGAAGCGCAGTTGCTGGGTTTGATGAACACCAAGGATGAAAGTGGCAAGTACATATTCGCCGGCTCCAAGGGCGATACGGCTCCGTTTTCACGCAACTCCGACGGTGCCTACAGTTACAACGGTGACCAGACTACGCTGAATTTGCCTGTTGGCGACAACATGTCAATGGCCACCAACAGCACCGGCTGGGAAGTTTTCCAGCAGGCGATCAACATCAGCCGAAGCCAGACTGCCCTGGCCGCGCCCTCTGACGATGATGGACGAGTGCTATTGTCTGACGGCCTGGTGTCTTCAAGTGCAACCTACAACAATCGCTTTCGCAGTGGCGAGCCTTACACAGTCGTGTTTATGAGCAGCACGCAATTCAAGATCACCGACGTGAAAGGCAATGACGTGACATCGGAAGCCAGCCAGAACGGCGTGATCAGTTCCAAGGATGCGTCCACGCAATCCTTCAGTTTTCGTGGGCTCGATCTGAGTTTGAACATTAAGCTGAAAGCCGGCGATACGGATCCCGATGCAGTGATCGCCGGGCATAGTTTCAGCCTGAGCAGCAAACCGGACAGCTTCAACGCGTCTCGCGCTCCTGGCAACCCATCTACAGCTCAGATCATCGGAAGTACTGTCAGCAAGCCGGAGGACTACACTGGAAAGTTTTCGGCGGGAGGCGCCATCCTCAAATTCACCAGCGCCAGCAATTACGAACTTTATGCGTCGCCGATCACGGCCGATAGCAAACCGGTTTCCGAAGGCAGTCTGGAGGGTTCGACCGCGAGGGCGGCGGGTGTCGACTTCACGCTTAGTGGCGCGCCACAGGCGGGGGATCAATATGTGATTGCCGTCAACAACCATCAAACACAGAACATCCTGGATACGGTCAGTCAGTTGCGTACTGCGTTACTTGCGCCGATCGACTCTGACCCGGCTCTTGCTCAGCGATTCAGTACCGAGTTGAGTGCAGGGATCGCCAACTTGACGAGCGGGTCCGAACAACTCTCCAGTGCTCTAAGTTCGGTTGGCGGGCGCGGAGCGGCGCTGGATACTCAAAGCGAAGCCAACGGCAGTATCGCCCTGGCCAACAAGCAGACCCAATCGGCCATTCGCGATTCCGATCCGGCAGAGGTCATGACCCGCCTGACCTTGCAGCAAACCATGTTGCAGGCTTCGCAGCTGGCGTTCAGCAAGCTGGCCTCGTTGGGGCTGTTCAACCGGCTCTGAATGCGTCGCTTGTCTCGCTGCCTACTTCCAATGTGTTCAAGAGCGCTTACCAGGTATTGGTAGGCGCCGTTTCTAGAGTCATACATCGTGAAACCAGCGCCTCTCGTCACTGTCGTCATACCTGCTTTCAACCCGCGTTTCTTCGCCATGGCGCTGCACAGCGCGGTGAGCCAGACCTACGAAAACCTGGAAGTCGTTGTCTGTGATGACAGTGAAGGGGAGGAGATCGAGCAGCTCGTCAACGCCTGCATCGCGCAGGGCGAGGCGAAAATACGTTACCTGCGCAATCCTCAGCCCCTGGGTTTCGTCGGCAATGTGCTTCGTTGCGTGGACAATGCGCGGGGCGAGTTCATCAAGGTCCTATGTGACGATGACCGTTTGCTCGCCCATTGTGTCGCCGCGCAAGCGCAGGTGCTGAGTGAGTATTCAGAGGTTAATCTGGTCCTGGCGCCGCGTCTGTTTTGCGATGCACAGAATTACCTCTTGCCCCTGCGTATGCAGAACGCGCGTATTCCGCTGGGCGACAGCTTGTTCAAAGGGCAGGACATTCTGGCGTTTCTGGACAGGCAGCTGGTCAGTTTCCTGGGCAACTTCTCGGCAGCATTGATGCGCACGGGTGAAGCTCGGGAGCTGTTGCAGGCATTGACCCAAGAGGGGCAGGGGTTTGCCGCGCTGTTGGACTTGGTCCTCTTCGTCTGCTTGTTGCGCCGAGCCAACATGGTCATGCTCGGCCAGCCAGGTGCCATCGAGCGCTTGCATCCGGGCCGTTTGAGCAAGCAGATAAACATGCTCAGCGCTGCGGAAAATGAATGTGACTGGCTCATGCAGATGCTGGCATCGCGGACAGGAGAGGATGCCCCAGCCGATGGCTGGATTCGTTACGTTAAACTGGCTGACGCTGAAGCCTCCCCGAGAGACTGGCAAGAGCTTTCCATCCAGCAAATGTTGAGTAACTGGCAGACCCGATTATCGTCGCGGGTAGGCACCCATTGTGAGAGTTACGATGAGCTCTATCGGCAATGGCTCTCCTGTCGCCAGCTCTCCGTCAACCAGCAGCGCTTGCTACCGCAGACCATTGCTGCCTGGCCCGCTCAGCCGCGCATCGTACCGGTTGTGCTTGACCCTTGGAATGACCCGGCAGCCGTGCGTTCGACTCTCGACAGCCTTGTCGGTCAGCTGTATGCACCTTCGACAGTGATGGTTTTCTCCAATGCGTTCGACGAGGAAAATATACGGCTTGAGCTACGGCCGTTACGCCCCGACTGGCCTGCGCAACTCAATGGCCTGATAGAGCAGGTGGAGGGCGACTGGGTTTACCTGTTGCGCGCGGGTGATGTGCTGAACGAGTCGGCATTGCTGGTGCTGGCTGAGCGTGTGGCGGTGATCCCAGGCTTGTCCTGTGTGTACAGCGATGAGGGCGGCCTACAAGACGGGCATTCATTTGAACCGGTATTCAAGCCGGACTTCAACCTTGACCTGATGCGCTCATACCCCTACGTGGGACGGTCACTGGCCTTTTCCTGCAAGGCGATCGTCGGGCAGGGTGGATTTGAACCGTCATTCGGTGAGCTGGCACCGCATGATTTGCTTTGGCGGCTTACTGAGTCTCAAGGGCTATCGGCCATCGAACATATTGCGGAGATTCAGCTGGAGTCGACATTCTCCTTCGCCCAGTGGGTGTCCCTGCCAGAGGTGATCGAGCAGAGCCCCAGGGTGCTGTCGGCTCATCTGCAGCGGCTAGGCATCGAACACCGTATTCGTGACGACGGCCAGCCTTGGCTCAACCGCGTCGACTACCTGCATGGCCAGCGTCCGCTGGTGTCGATCATCATTCCGGTCGGTGACGATCTGACGGCCTTGCAGCAGTGTGTTGAAGGGCTGATCGAGCTGACCGGCTACCGCCATTACGAATTGCTAATTGTCGGCAAGCCCAACGCCAGCACCGAGATATATACCTGGCTGGATGCGATGGAGCGTCTGGCGGCGTCGATGCTGCGGGTGCTTCGCGGCCCGGATACCGACCGCCTCGCGGTCATTGGCAACTTCGCTGCGGGCGAGGCGCGGGGCGAATACCTGCTGCTGCTGTCGCCTTCGTCGCAGATTTACAGTGGCGACTGGCTGGATGAGCTACTCAACCATGCCCTGCGCCCTGAAGTGGGTATCGTTGGGGCTAAGGTAATCGACAAAGCTGGCAAAATCATCCATGCCGGCATGGTACTGGGGGTGGATAGTTCTGCGGGTGCGACATTTGAGGGTGAAGATGCCCAAGGTGCCGGTTACATGCACCGCTTGCAGGTCGTGCAGAACTGGAGTGCGGTCAGCGGGGACTGCCTGATGGTCCGCAAGGCGGTTTTCGATAGTGTCGGCGGGCTGGATGAGACGACTTTTGGCGATACCCTGGCGGATCTGGATCTTTGCCTCAAGGTGGGCGCAAAAGGCTACCTAGTGGTATGGACACCTTATGCGAGCCTCGCCCGGGGGCTGGTTGCAACCGGCGGTAGCGTGGTGACCGATGAGCGCCAGCGAGAAGCGCGGGAGGCGTTCTGTCAGAACTGGTTGCCGCGGTTGATCAATGATCCGGCCTATAATCCGTCCTTGAGTCTGATCAAGGCTAACTTTGCCCTCGACCCAGGCTTGACCCATGGTTGGAATCCGTTGCGTTCGCGTTCATTGCCCTCTGTGCTGGGGCTGCCGATCAATGCCTCGGCGGTGGGGCATTACCGGGTGATACAGCCGTTTCTTGAGCTTGAAGCGGCCGGCGAAATCGTCGGGCGCCTCACCTACGATTCGCCGAGTGTCGTGGATTTTCAGAGGATGAACCCCGATGTGGTGATCTTCCAGCTGCGCCACTCATCGTCTTCGGTAGACGATATGTTGCGCCTGACGAAGTTCTCCAATGCGCGGCGTATCTTCGAGATCGATGACTATATCCTTGAGGCTCCGCAGAAGAACACACATGCCAGGAACACATCGCTGGATATTCGCGAGCAGCTCCAGCGTGGTATCGCGCAGTGTGAACGGGTCGTCGTCACCACAAATGCACTGGCCAATACCCTGAGTGACATGCATCGGGATATCCGTGTGGTGCCGAACATGCTCGCCCCGCACCTCTGGACCGGCCTGCGCAGTCTGCGCGGCACGTCGAGCAAGCCACGGGTCGGTTGGGGGGGCGGTACCAGCCACACTGGCGATCTGGAGATAATCGCCGAACTGGTTCAGGAGTTGGCCGGTGAGGTGGAATGGGTGTTCTTCGGGATGTGCCCGGAGCAACTCAGGCCTTATATCCATGAGTTTCACCCTTGCGTGGGGCTGGAGGTGTACCCGGCTAAGCTGGCCAGTCTCAACCTTGACCTGGCGCTGGCGCCGCTGGAGTTCCA
>DQGF01000554.1:0-5710 GCA_003525045.1 Pseudomonas sp.
GTTGGTGCCTTCGTAGATCTGGGCGATGCGCACGTCGCGGACCAATTGTTCCTGGCCCCATTCGCGGATGTAGCCATGACCTCCGAACACTTGCTGGCCGTTGATGCAGCTTTCCAGGCCGGTGTCGGTGAAAAACGCCTTGGCCACGGGCGTCAGCAGCGCCACCAGGGTTTGTGCGTGATCGCGTTCCTGAGCGTCATCGGAAAATTTCGCCAGGTCCAGTTGTTGCCCGACATAGCTGGCAAACGCGCGACCCCCTTCGGTCATGGCTTTCATGCTCAGCAGCATGCGGCGCACATCGGGGTGGACGATAATCGGGTCGGCCACTTTGTCCGGGGCGATGGCACCGGTCGGTGCGCGGCTCTGCACCCGTTCACGGGCGTAGCCCACGGCGCTCTGGTAGGACGCTTCGGCGCAGCCGATGCCCTGGATGCCGATGGACAGGCGTTCGTAGTTCATCATGGTGAACATCGCCGCCAGGCCTTTGTTGGCTTCGCCGACCAGCCAGCCGCTGGCGCCGTCGAAGTTCATCACGCAGGTGGCCGAGGCCTTGATGCCCATCTTGTGTTCGATCGAACCGCAACTCACCGCGTTGGGATTGCCGAGGGAGCCGTCGGCATTGACCAGCACTTTGGGCACCACGAACAGCGAGATGCCTTTCGGGCCAGCCGGCGCGTCGGGCAGTTTGGCCAGCACCAGATGCACGATGTTTTCGGTCAGGTCCTGATCACCACCGGTGATGAAGATCTTGCTGCCGGTAATGGTGTAGCTACCGTCGGCCTGAGGTTCGGCGCGGGTGCGAATGATCCCCAGGTCGGTGCCCGCCTGGGCTTCGGTCAGGCACATGGACCCGGCCCAGCGGCCCTCATACATCGGGGGTAAATACAGGCTTTTCAAGGTCTCGCTGGCATGGGCATCCAGCGCCAGGCAGGCCCCGGAGCTCAAGGCCGAATACAGGGCAAAGCTGGAGTTGGCGCCGTAGAGCATTTCCTCGAACTGCACGGCGAGCATTTTCGGCATGCCCATGCCGCCGAAATCGGCGTTGCCGGACAGACCCACCCAGCCGCCTTCGATGTAAGTGGCGTACGCCTGTTTGAAACCGATCGGCGTGCTGACCTTCCCCTCTTGCCACTGGGCGCCTTCCTCGTCGCCGCTGCGATTCAAGGGGGCAATCAGGTGCGAGGTGACTTTGGCTGCCTCCTCGAGAATCGCGTCAGCGGTGGCGGCGTCGACACTGTCGGTCAGGGCCGGCAGGCGCGCCCACAGGGCTGGGGCGTCGAACACTTCATGCAGCACAAAGCGCATGTCGCGCAGTGGGGCGTTGAATTCGGGCATAATGTGAACCTCAATGGGACGGTTGTACAGTGGGCACGGCGCCGCTGTTGCGCGCCGTGCCTTTTCGATCAGTGACTGGAAGCGCTGGCGGCACCGAGGCCGGTCTGGGCGCGAACGAACTGGTCGGCGTAGGCGTCACGCTCCTTGTCGGCACGCACGCTACGGTCAAGTCGGGAGACGACCACGATCACCAGGAACGCCAGCGGCATGGAGAACAATGCCGGGTGGTCGTACGGGAAGATCGCGTGGGCATGGCCGAGCACGGTGACCCAGACGGCTGGCGACAGGATCACCAGGACCAGCGCGCAGATCAGGCCGGCGAAACCGCCGATGATCGCGCCTTTGGTGGTCAGGCCTTTCCAGTACATGGCCATGATCAGCACCGGGAAGTTGGTCGATGCAGCGATGCCGAAGGTCAGGCCCACCAGGAACGCGACGTTCATCTTCTCGAACAGAATGCCCAACAGAATCGCGATGATGCCCAGCGCCACGGTGGCCATGCGGGTCACGCGCATTTCCTGCTTCTCGCTGGCCTTGCCTTTTTTGAACACGGTGGCGTAGAGGTCGTGGGAAATCGCCGAAGCACCGGCCAGCGCCAGCCCGGAGACCACTGCCAGGATGGTGGCGAAGGCCACGGCCGCGAGGAATCCGAAGAACAGGTTGCCGCCTACCGCTTTGGCCAGGTGCATGGCGACCATGTTGCCGCCGCCCACCAGGGCGCCGCCGACTTCACCGTTGACGTAATACTGCGGATCGGTGCCGATGATCACCATCGCGGCAAAGCCGAGGGTGCAGACCACGAGGAAGAAGAAGCCGATGAAGCCGGTGGCGTAGAACACCGATTTGCGCGCTTCCTTGGCGTTAGGCACGGTGAAGAAACGCATCAGGATGTGCGGCAGGCCAGCGATGCCGAACACCAGGCCCAGGGACATCGATGCGGTGTTGATCGGATCGGCGAGCATTGAGCCGGGGCCCATGATATTCCAGCCACTGGCGTGGGCCTGGACGGCTTTGTCGGCCAGGGTTTCGTAGCTGAAACCGAACTGCGACATGGCCATGACCGCCAGGGTCGTGCCGCCGGCGAGCAGCAGCACGGCCTTGATGATCTGGACCCAGGTGGTGGCGATCATGCCGCCGAAGATCACATACACCAGCATCAGTGCGCCGACGATCACCACCGCGACCGGGTAGTCGAGGCCGAACAGCAGCTTGATCAACTGACCGGCACCGACCATCTGCACGATCAGGTAGCAGCACACCACCGTCAGCGAGCCGAAAGCGGCAAAGATCCGTACCTTGTTCTGGTCCAATCGATAAGAAACGATGTCGGCGAAGGTGTAGCGCCCCAGATTGCGCAGACGCTCGGCCATCAGGAACGTAATGATCGGCCAGCCGACGAAAAAGCCGATGGTATAGATGAAGCCATCGTAGCCCTTGGCGAACACCAGGCTGGAAAGCCCCAGCAGCGTGGCCGCGGACATGTAGTCCCCGGCGATCGCCAAGCCATTCTGAAACCCGGTGATACCGCCGCCAGCGGTGTAGAAGTCGGACGTGGATTTAGTCTGGCGCGCCGCCCACCAGGTAATGGCCAGCGTGCCGAGGACGAACACGAAGAACATGCCGATTGCATGCAGGTTGAGTGGTTGTTTTTCCACCGCGCCCAGTGCTGGCGCAGCGAGTACCACCGAGGTCGGCAACAGGCCGGCAGCGGCGAGGACGAGTTTACGCAACAGGGTCGTCATCACTTGCTCTCCTCGAGAATGGCGGCACCGAGGACATCGAAACGGGTGTTGGCGCTGTAGACGTACCAGCCCGTCAGCAGCCAGGAAAAAATGATGATCGCCGCGCCGACCGGCATGCCCAGGGTCAACATCCGATGCTCGGCGAGTGGTGCATGCAGCCATTGCGGAGCAAACGCAACCACCAGCATGAAGGCGTAGTAAGTGCCGAGCACCGCGGCACTCAGCGACCAGGCCAGGCGCGAACGGCTGCTCACCAATTGAAGGAATTTCGGGTTGGCCCGAATACGTTCACAGCGTTGGGTATCGGTTGAATGGATGTCGATCATGGGTGGCTCCACCTTGTTTTTGTTATCGATGCTTTTGGTGTTCAAGGGCGGGGGCAGGGCCGAATTCGGCCTGCACGAGCCCGAAGCGGCAGGTAAAGGCACCTGCCGCCTGGCGGGTACAACGTTGATTCGGGTTAGAGCGCTTTAGCCCTGTCGCGCAGCACGTACTTCTGGATCTTGCCGGTGGACGTCTTCGGCAACAGGGTGAAGATCACCGTGCGCGGGACTTTGAAGCCGGCCAGGTGTTCGCGGCAGAAACTGATGATGTCGGCCTCGCGCACGTCCTGGTGATCGGCCTTCAAGGTGATGAAGGCGCAGGGGGTTTCGCCCCATTTCTCATCGGGACGGGCAACGACTGCCGCTTCCATCACACCCGGGTGGCGATAGAGCACGCCTTCCAGTTCGATGGTGGAAATGTTCTCGCCGCCGGAAATGATGATGTCCTTGAGCCGGTCCTTGATCTCGACATAACCGTCGGGGTGACAGACCGCCAGGTCGCCGGTGTGGAACCAGCCGCCTTCGAACGCTTCGGCCGTGGCCGTCGGGTTCTTCAGGTAGCCCTTCATCACGGTGTTACCGCGCATGAAGATCTCACCGATGGTCTGACCGTCCCGCGGGGTCGGCTCCAGTGTCTTCGAGTCCGCGACCATCACGCCCTCGAGGGTCGGGTAGCGCACACCCTGGCGGGATTTGACTTGTGCCCGCTGTTCCAGCGGCAGCTCGTCCCATTCGGCGTGCCAGGCGCACAGGGTCACCGGGCCATAGGTTTCGGTCAGGCCATAGACGTGGGTGACCTTGATGCCCATTTCCTCCACGGCGCCGATCACCTTGGCCGGCGGCGCGGCGCCGGCGACCATGGCGTTGACCGGGTGATCGATGGCCGCCTTCGCCGACTCCGGCATGTTGACCAGGGCATTGAGCACGATCGGCGCAGCGCACAGGTGAGTCACCTGATGCTCGCGGATCAGCGTGAGGATTTTCTGTGGATCGACCCGACGCAGGAACACATGGACACCGGCCAGCGCGGTGATGGTCCACGGGTAGCACCAGCCATTGCAATGGAACATCGGCAGGGTCCAGAGGTACACCGGATGGTTGCCCATGGCCCAGGTCATCTGGTTGCCCAACGCGTTCAGGTAAGCACCGCGGTGGTGATAGACCACGCCTTTGGGGTTACCGGTGGTGCCTGAGGTGTAGTTCAACGAGATGGCTTGCCATTCATTCAATGGCCACTGCCAGTCGAATGCCGGATCGCCTTCGGCCAGCAGCGCTTCATAGTCCAGCTCGCTGACGGCCTCGCCCTCGCCATATTCAGGATCATTGACGTCGATGACCAGCGGCGGGTGGTCGAGCATGCCGATCGCCGCGTGAATCACGCTATGGAACTCGCGGTCGGTAATCAGCACCTTGGCCTCGCCATGCTGCAGCATGAACGCAATGGCTTCGGCGTCCAGGCGCACATTGAGCGGGTTGAGCACGGCGCCGATCATCGGCACGCCGAAGTGCACTTCAAGCATTTCGGGAATGTTCGGCAGCATCACGGCCACGGTGTCGTTCTTGCCGATGCCACGACCGGCCAGCGCCGAGGCCAGGCGTCGGCAGCGGGTGTAGGTCTGCGCCCAGGTGCGACGAATCGAACCGTGAATGACGGCGGGGTAATTCGGGTAGACGCTGGCGGTGCGCTCGATGAAGCTGAGCGGAGATAAGGCGATGTGATTGACAGCCGCAGGGCCTAGCCCTTGTTCATAGATCGACATGTGCGGGTACTCGGTGGCTGATTGTTAGCTCTATGGTGACCTTGCAGCGTACGCGCTGAGGCCACCTTTTATGTCCGGTGTGCTTTATATAACATTCAGCCATCAATATGGAAGTACAACCTATAGCGTATAGAACATATACTATATATGATTCTTTGGGCTCTAAATGAGTGCGGCCTTACTCCCACGGCCGGTATATCCTTGGTTTCCCCAAAGAAGTGGACCCGTGATGACCCTGACCCCCGTTCGATTGCACAGCTGGTTGCGCCTGCAGCGCGAGGGGGTGTCCCTGGCCTCCCGGGCCGATGCCTTGTGCCGGGCGTTGCAGGATTGCCCTGAGGTGCGTCGGGCGGTTTACCTGAGCTGGCAAGGCAAATCCCGGATCTACAGTCACGAAGGCGCCGCCCAGCACTTTCCACCGGGCCTGGGTGACCCCTCGCAGGCCAGCGATCAGGTGCTGTTCGAGGGCCTGGCCGAGGCGGGGCGGCTGGATCTGGCGCAAGTGCGGCAACTCGATTGCTGGCTGGCCGGCCGATTGCGCCGGGCCGCC
>DQGF01000554.1:6006-12135 GCA_003525045.1 Pseudomonas sp.
CTTGCGCCGGGCCGCCATCAGCCACGGTCAGGTGTTCGACCTGGCGTTGCAGCCGAGCCAGCCGGGGTTGTTGCTGGTGGAAGTGTGCGAGGGCGTGAGCCTTGATTGGCTGGGTTGGGTGCAGGATTTGCTGACAACCTTGCTCAGCAGCGTCAACGGCATGCTGCGCGGCTCGCCAATGTTGGGCCACGATCCGCAACCCAGTCTGTTGCTCGATGCCCAGGGCCGGCCGCTGGAGTTCAATGCGGCGCTGATGGCACTGCTCGCGGAAAAGCCGCTGACCGAGGTACTGGGCTTTCTGCCGGTCAACCATCGGGTACTGGTACGCGCCTGTCTCGACCAGCAACGCGCCATCGAAGGGGTCGAGGCTCAATTCGAAGCGCAGATCCTGATCTGGACCTTTATCCCCGATCCCCAGGACAACCGCGTACTCGCTCGCTGTCGCGACGCCACCGCGCAAGTGCTGGCCGAGCGCGAAGCGACCAAGGCGCGCAGGTTGTACCGGCTGATCATCGAGAACACCACCGACCTGATTTCCCGTCACACCCCGGACGGGCGCTTTCTCGATGCGTCGCCGGCGTCCTGGACCTTGCTCGGCTACTGGCCGGAAGAGTTGCGCGGGCAAATGGCCCAGGGCCTGTTCCATGGCCAGGATCTGGCCAGCTTGGTGCAGCGCGCGCGCGATGCCTTGGAGCAGGACGGTTATCACACCATGACCTATCGCATTCGCCATCGGGACGGGCATTACCTGTGGTTCGAAACCGCCAGCCGGGCGATTCGTGAAACCTACACCGGTGCGGTGGTCGAAGTGGTCAGCGTCTCCCGGGACATCACCGCCCGGGTGCAAGCCGAAGAGAACAAGCGACGCCTGGCCGAAGTGGTCGAGGTCAACACCGATCCGGTGCTGTTCATCGACCCCGAGGGGCAAGTCACGTACCTCAACCCGGCCGCGCGACGCATCCTCGGGATCGACGAGCAACAGCCGATGCCGACCCTGGCGCAGCTGTTCGCCAGCAGCGACCTGGCGCGCCTGCAACGCGACGGCTGGAGCGGCGCCGAGCGCCATGGGGTGTGGAGCACCGATGCGCGCTTGCAACCGCCGGGCGGCGGCACTTCGGTGCCGGTGTCGCTGGTGTTGCTGGCGCACCGCTCCGCTGGCGGCGAGCGCTATTACTCATTGGTCGCGAGGGACATGACCGAGCGCGAACTGCGCGAAGTGCAACAGCGCCGCCATCAGGACGAACTGGCGCACACCGCGCGGCTGGTAACCCTGGGCGAACTGGCCTCGGGCATTGCCCACGAAATCAATCAGCCGTTGGCGGCCGTGGTCAATTATGCCAACGCCAGCCAGCGTTATTTGCAGACGCTGGACTCCAATCCCCAGGCCGCCGCCAGAGTCGCGCAAGGACTGGAACGCATTACCCACCACGCGACCCATGCCTCAGAAGTCATCCGGCGCTTGCGGGCCTTTCTGCGCAAGGGCCAGCGGCGCATGCAGGCCCTGAATTTCACCGACGTCGCCCGCGAGGCCGTGCGTTTGTGTGCCTGGGAAGCGAGCAATTGCCAAGTGACAATCGAGGATCGACTGCCGGATAATCTGCCGCCGATTTATGCCGACCGGGTGCTGCTGGAGCAGGTCCTGCTCAATCTGCTGCGCAATGCCATCGACGCCAACCGCGAACAGAATCCGGGGCAGCCTTCGCTGATTGTGATGGCAGCTGAGCTGGGCAGTGCAGCGACGGTGGAAATCAGCGTGCAGGACCAGGGGCCGGGCGTCAGCGAGCCGGAACTGGAGCAGATATTCACCCCGTTCTACACCAGCAAGCCCGATGGCCTGGGCCTTGGGCTGTCCATGAGCCGCAGCATCATCGAAGGTTTCGGTGGCGAACTGCAGGCCCGACGCCAGCCGGTCGGGCTGCTGATGTGTTGCCGCTTGCCGCTTGCCGGTCCAACAAAACAACAACAGGAATAATGTAATGGCAGGTGCAACGGAGCACGTGGTGTATGTGGTCGACGATGACCAAGGCATGCTCGATTCAACGGTCTGGCTCTTGGAATCGGTAGGGCTCAAGGCGTTGCCCTTTACCAGTGGCGTCGAGTTTCTCAATGCCTGTGATGCCAGTCTGGATGCCTGCGTGCTGCTCGATGTGCGCATGCCCGGCATGGGCGGCTTGAACGTTCAGGAAGAAATGCGCGTGCGAGAGTTGAACCTGCCGATCATCTTTGTCAGCGGTCACGCCGATGTGCCAATCGTGGTGCGTGCATTCAAGGCCGGCGCCCATGATTTCATCGAGAAACCCTACAACGAGCAGTTGTTGCTGGACAGCGTGCAACAGGCCCTGAGCAACTGCGCGGCCGATCGCTCGGGCAGTCAGGGTCACGACGCCTTGCAGGCGCGCTTGCTCACCCTGACCCCTCGGGAGCGAGACGTATTAATGCCGCTGGTGCAGGGTTACACCACCCGTGAAATCGCCGAGCAATTGGGGGTCAGCGCGAAAACCGTCGATCTCTATCGCTCGCGGGTGATGAAGCGCATGCAGGCCAGCACCTTGCCGGACCTGGTGGGCATGGCCATCGCCGCGCAACTGGTCGATCCACTGAAGCTGCGTTGAGACCTCGCGTTCTCCATCGACGGTCTATGCTGGGCTAACCGATCCCCACCGTTGCAGTGATCTGCAAAGAGGCATCCATGGAGCCCACGTCCCTCTCCGAGAAAGCGCTCACTCGCACGCTGCTGGATGTCTTGATTCGTGCCGGGCTGATCGCCGTATTGGTGCTGTTCTGCTTCGAGATATTCGCCCCGTTCCGCGACTTGATGCTGTGGTCGCTGATACTGGCGATCACACTTTATCCGCTGCTGGAGCGGTTGAAGGGACCGCTAGGGCAAAAAGAGGGGCGCATTGCGACCCTGATCATAGTGCTCGCCATCTTGATCCTGATGGTGCCGATCTACCTGTTGGGCACCTCGATTGCCGACTCGGTCGAGCATTCCATGAGCGTGGTCAAGGACGGTGTTTTCCATATCCCGCCGCCCGCCGAGTCAATCGCCGATTGGCCGTTGGTGGGCAAACCCCTGTCGGCCGTTTGGCTACAGGCGTCCACCGATCTTCCGGGCCTGACAGAGATGTACATACCGCAGATCAAACATATCAGCCTGACGTTGTTGAGCAAGCTGGCCGGGGTTGGCATGGGTTTCCTGATGTTCATTATCGCCTTGATCATTGCCGGGATCTTCATGGCCTATGGCAAAGAGGGCAGCCGCAGTGCGATACAGATTGCGTCGCGCGTCGGCGGCCCGGCGAAGGGGCCGAAAATCGCCGCACTGTGCACCGCCACGATCCGTGCGGTGGCGCTGGGGGTGGTCGGCATCGCCTTCATCCAGATGCTGCTGGTGGGCCTCGGCTTTGTCTTCAAGGGGGTTCCGGGTGCGGGTCTGCTTGCGCTGGCCGTGCTGTTGCTTGGCATCATGCAACTGCCGGCGACCCTGATTACGCTGCCGGTGATTGCCTTTGTGTTCGCCACCGAGGGCGCCAACACGGCGACGATCGTCTTTGCCATCTATGTCTTCGTCGCCGGCTTGGTGGATAACGTACTCAAGCCATTGCTGTTGGGCCGCGGTGTCGATGTGCCAATGCCGGTGGTGCTGATCGGCGCCCTGGGCGGCATGGTCACCAGCGGCATTATCGGGCTGTTCATCGGCCCGGTAGTGCTCGCGGTCGGCTATCAATTATTCTGGCAGTGGGTGCAGGACCGGCCGCAGGAAGGAGGAGGGCAGTCACTGTGAGCGCACACAATCATGAGCTGCTGGACCAGGTATTGATCGCCCATGGCGGGCTGGAGCGCTGGAACAGGTTCAACAAAGTGCGCGCCACCATCGTGACCGGCGGCTCGCTCTGGGCCATGAAAGGGCTGACCCAGGACAGCGCACCACGCCAGATGACTGTTTGGCTGCATGAACAGCGGGCCTCGGTGACGCCCTTTGGTGGACCTGATCAATTGACGGCCTTCACCCCGGATCGAATCGCCATCGAAAAAACCGATGGCAAGGTGATCGCCGAGCGATCGGCGCCCAGGGAGTCTTTCCGCGACCATGGCGAAAACAGCCCCTGGGATCCCCTGCACCGCGCGTACTTCAATGGTTACGCGCTCTGGTCTTACCTGACCATGCCTTTCCAGTTCACCTGGCCGGGTGTCGCGACCGAAGAAATCGAACCCTGGCAAGAAGGGACGCAGCACTGGCGACGACTGCGGGTGACCTTTCCCGAGCACATCGCCACCCACTGCGCGGTACAGGATTTCTATTTTGGCGAGGATTTTCTGCTGCGCCGACACGACTACAAGGTGGATGTCAGTGGTGGCCTGCCTGCCGCCCAATACGTTTCTGACTACATCGAAGCAGACGGGCTGCGCATGCCCGGCAAGCGGCGCGCCTATCGACGCGATGCCGACGGACAGGCCGACACGGGGGCCCTGTTGGTGGCGATCGAGCTCAGTGACATCGGCTATTGGTAATGCGATACGGAGAAATGAATCATGACCGTGCATGCCTGGGAAAAACTCTACCTCGATGACCTGAGCCTGGGTCAGGCATTTGAAAGCGACCCGGTTCGTGTCGAGCGCGAGGCGATGCTGGCGTTTGCTCAAGCGTTCGATCCGCAACCCTTCCATCTCGATCCTGAAGCGGCCAGCCTGAGCCTGTTCCGCGGCCTGGCGGCCAGCGGCTGGAACACGGCGGCGCTGACCATGAAAATGCTGGTGGCCAGCGTGCCGTTGGCGGACGGGATCATTGGTCTGGGGATCGAACTGAGCTGGCCAACGCCGACTTACCCGGATGATGTATTGCGCCTCAGGTGCACCGTGCAGGCCATCGAACCGTCCGCGTCCAAACCGGATCGGGGCGTGGTGACGATGCTCATGGAAACTTTCAATCAGAATGACAAGGTGGTTCAGCGGGCGACTGGCAAGCTGCTGGTGTTCAATACGCCGGCGCCTGATTGAACGGGTGCTTCACACAGCATATACTTCATTTGACTGAAAAATTAATTCATTTGAATGGAGTGGTCATGGACACTTCTACCGCCGCTCGGCGTCCGGCCCGAAAGAAGGATGAACCTCGTGAAATCGGGATCGCCGCTTTTTGGCGTTTCAGTTTCAATCGAGAACTGCTCAAGGACTCGGAGCGATTGCAGCAGATCAAGTCGGGATTTCCAGCGTCTCTGGTCCAGGCTCTGCGCCAGACCTTCGACCTTCAGGAGCGCAGTGTGGAAACCCTGCTCAATGCGTCGATCTCTACGCTCGAAAGGCGTCGGCGTGAGCAAAAAAACCTGGATTCTGTCGCTTCCGAACGTCTGGATCGCATTGCCACCGTTTCTCATCTGGCCGAAGAGGTGTTTGAGAACAAAGCCAACGCCGCGCACTGGATGTCGATGCCGAATAAAGCGCTCGGCGACAGTGCCCCGATTATGCTCTGCGAAACCGAGATCGGGGCCAGGCAGGTTCGCCGTGTGCTCCATGCACTGGAATGGGGGGGCGCGGCCTGATGCGGGCCTGGCGAATCGCGAAGGCGAAACGTGCGACCGATCTATCGGGTTTGGGGGCAGCTATCGAGGGTGGGCGTTGGAATGATCAGGATGTGCCCGCCGTCTACCTGGGGCTGACTCCAGCAATCTGCTGTCTGGAAACCTTCGTCCACGCGGGAGGCGAGCCAACGTTTGCGATGAAGATCACCTGTTTCGAACTGCCCGACGATCCCGTGCTTTTTTTGCAGCCTGATCCAAAAACGTTGCCGGACGGCTGGGCGAGCCTCCCTGCTGACCGTCCAAGTATGGATTTCGGTACCGCCTGGTTGAGGGCAAACACACACTTGGGATTGATCGTGCCTTCTGCCGTTTTATCTCTGGAGCGCAATGTGGTGATCAATCCAGGTCACCCGGCGGTCAATGAGATCAGAGTGGTGGATGTGTTCGATTTCATGTATGACCCTCGCATGTTCGCGTAGTGAATGAGTCCATCCACCACCCGTTCGCGAGAAGCGAGGCGGCCTACCGGCCGGCCTGGTCGGGACTGGTTGCGTACGACCCCCCGTTACCCCGGCAACAACACTAAACAATGTGGGAGCGAGCCTGCTCG
>DQGF01000554.1:12430-17854 GCA_003525045.1 Pseudomonas sp.
AGCCTGCTCGCGAATGCGGAGTGTCAGTCGACATAACCTTTGACTGTTACACCGCTTTCGCGAGCAGGCTCGCTCCCACAGGGATTGGCGTTTAGCCGTTAGAGGGCGTCGCGGGACGGTTGGCCATCCACCAGGCGCTGAATGCCCAGCGGATTAGCATTCTTCAACGCCTCCGGCAGCAGGCTGTCCGGGTAGTTCTGGAAACACACCGGCCGCAGGAAACGATCGATCGCCAGTGTGCCCACCGACGTCCCGCGGGCATCGGAAGTCGCCGGATACGGTCCGCCATGGACCATCGAATCACAAACTTCCACACCGGTCGGATAACCGTTGAGCAGGATCCGCCCGACCTTCTGTTCCAACAACGCGGTCAGCTCGCCGAACTGTTCGAAGTCCGCCAGCTCGCCAATGAGGGTCGCCGTCAGTTGCCCGTGCAAACCATTCAACGCGGCACTCAGTTGCGCCTGATCCGCCACTTCGACGAACACCGTGGTCGGGCCGAAGACTTCTTCCTGCAAGACTTCATCACCGTTGATCAGCAAACTGACATCGGCCTTGAACAGCTGCGGCTGCGCCTGATTGCCTTGTTGCGGGCTGCCGGCCAGGTGTTCGATACCCGGATGCGCGAGGAGTTTTTGCAGACCCTTGCCATAACTGCTCAAGGTTCCGGCGTTGAGCATGGTCTGTGCCGGCTGATCGCCCATCAGTCCGGCCACTGGCTGCATGAACGCGCTGAACTGCGGCGAGCGAAGGCCGATCACCAGGCCCGGATTGGTGCAGAACTGGCCACAGCCTTGCACTACCGAGGCGGTCAGGTCGCGGGCGATGGTTTCTGCCCGCGTTTCCAGCGCCTGAGGCAACACGATCACCGGGTTGATGCTCGACATTTCGGCGAACACCGGAATCGGCTGGGGACGCGCGGCGGCCATGTCACACAACGCCCGGCCGCCCTTGAGCGAGCCGGTAAAGCCGACCGCCTGGATCGCCGGATGCTTGACCAGCGCTTCGCCGACCCCACCGCCGTAGATCATGTTGAACACGCCGGCCGGCATGCCGGTCTTTTCCGCGGCGCGGAGGATGGCATCGGCGACCCGTTCGGCCGTGGCCATGTGCCCGCTATGGGCTTTGAACACCACCGGGCAACCGGCGGCCAATGCCGAAGCGGTGTCGCCGCCAGCGGTGGAAAATGCCAACGGAAAGTTACTCGCGCCAAACACGGCCACCGGTCCGAGACCGATGCGGTACTGACGTAGGTCGGGACGTGACAACGGCTTGCGTTCCGGTAACGCCTGATCGATGCGCGCACCGTAGAAATCACCGCGGCGCAGGACCTTGGCGAACAGGCGCATCTGGCCACTGGTGCGACCCCGTTCGCCTTGAATGCGTGCGGCAGGCAACGCGGTTTCGCGGCAGACCACGGCGACGAACTCATCGCCCAGCGCATCGAGTTCATCGGCGATGGCATCGAGGAACTGCGCCCGGCGCTCGGCACTCAGGCTGAGATACGCCGGGTAAGCGGCCGCGGCAGCCTTGGCGGCGGCGTCGACTTCTGCCGCGGTAGCCTGGTGGAAATCGTGGGGCAAGGCTTCGCCCGTGCTGGCATCAACGCTGTTGACGATGACAGTGCCGGCAGCACTGCGCTGACCGCCGATGTAGTTATGGCCGATAATCGTGGACATTTATGACTCCAGAAAGGGCTGTTCGCATCCCCTATGCGGGGATGTCAGGGCAATGAGGGAGGAGAGCAGATTCAGGTGACAGCGCCGATCTGCCAGGGCACGAATTCGTTCTGACCGTATCCGTGCTGCTCGCTCATGCTGCGTTCGCCCGAAGCGATGCGCAGCATGAGTTGGAAGATGGCTTCACCGCATTCTTCGATGGTCAGGGTGTCTTCGGCGATCTCGCCGCAGTTGATGTCCATGTCTTCGCGTTGGCGGTTCCACAAGGCGGTATTGGTCGCCAGTTTGATCGACGGGGAGGGCGCACACCCGTAGGCAGAGCCACGCCCCGTGGTGAACGCAATCAGGTTGGCACCACCGGCCACCTGGCCCGTGGCCGATACCGGGTCGTAGCCCGGGGTGTCCATAAACACCAGACCTTTGGCCTTGACCAGCTGGGCATATTCATACACGTCGACCAGGTTGCTGGAACCTGCTTTGGCCACGGCGCCCAGTGATTTTTCCAGGATGGTGGTCAAGCCTCCGACCTTGTTCCCGGCCGAGGGGTTGTTGTTCAGCTCGGCGCCCATGCGTGCGCAATACGCTTCCCACCAATGAATACGGGCGATGAGTTTTTCGCCCACTGCGCGGTTGACCGCCCGGCGGGTCAGCAGGTGTTCGGCACCATAGATTTCCGGGGTTTCGGACAGGATGGCCGTACCGCCACAGGCGACCAGGCGGTCTACGGCATTACCCAACGCAGGGTTGGCGGTGATACCGGAGTAACCGTCCGAGCCGCCACACTGCAGGCCAATAACCAAGTGCTTGGCACTCACGGGTTCGCGCTTGACCTGGTTGGCTTCCTCCAGCAACGCCTTGACCTGGGCGATGCCACTGGCGACCGCTTTGGAGGTGCCGCCGCTGTCCTGGATACTGAAGGTGCGCAGCGTGTTACTGCGGCTCAGCCCCTGGGTGCTGAGCAACCCTTCGATCTGGTTGGTTTCGCAGCCCAGCCCGATCACCAGCACGGCGGCGAAGTTGGCATGGGTGGCGTAGCCGGCCAGTGTCCGGCGCAGCAGGGCCAGGCCTTCGCCGGCAGGGTCCACGGCGCAACCGGCGGAATGGGTCAGGGCGACGACCCCATCGACTTCGGGGTACGCCAGTAGCGCGGAAGGGTTAATGTCGCGGCGGAAATGGTCGGCGATGGCACGGGCCACGGTCGCCGAGCAGTTCACCGACGTCAGGATGCCGATGTAATTGCGCGTCGCCACCCGACCGTCGGGGCGCACGATGCCCATGAACACTGGCTCATCGTTCAAGGGGTGGTCGGGTTTCACATCAACGCTGAAGGCATAGTCGCGGGCGAAATCGCCCATGCTCAGGTTGTGCACATGCACGTGATCACCGGCCTCGATCACCCCGGTCGAAAAACCGATGATCTGCCCATAACGACGCAAGGGCTGTCCGCTTTCGATACGGCGTGCGGCGATCTTGTGGCCCGCGGGCACAGGCTGGCGTACGGTCACGCCTTCCTGCTCGAGCACTTCGCCCGCGATCAATGGCCGACGGGCGATCAAGACATCGTCCAGAGGATTGAGGCGCAGGACGGCGGCCGCACCGGTTTTCATGATCAATTCCATCGGAAACTCTCTGGCTATGAAGCGTTGGAGGTCGCTGGCAAACGGGCTGCGCCTTACCTTTGTTGCCGCACTATAAGAGCCGCCGCAGGTGGCTGCCTAATGAGACCTTTGGATTGATCGATAACTTTTTCTCATTCATCCAGGCAATATTTAAGGAAACATCAGTTCATTTATCGGTAGCTTCCCGTCGCAGCCTGGCGAATTCCAGCAAGGTATCGGCAAATTCTCGGGCCGCTTCGCTCAGAGGTTCATCCTTGCGCGTGATGATGCCGTAGTCTTGGGGCTCGACCTTGAACGGCGTGTTGAGCACTTTGAGCAAGCCGCTCTGGACCTGGGACTGGACCATGGTCTCGGGCAACATCGCGAGCATCGGTCCCGATTGCAGGAGTTGCAGGAAGGTGGGCATCGAGATGGTCTCGACCGTGTTGGTCGGCGTGCGCACATTGAACTCGGTAAAAGCACTTTCCATCCGCCGCCGTATGGGGGCATTGAAGGGGTACATGACCCAGGGCCAATCGCCGAGTTGTTCGGTTGCCACTTCGTCAAACTGCGCGAGGGGGTGGCGACTGTTGACCACCAGGCAAAAGGGCTCTGGCCCTAACGCACGAAATTCGAACGGCTGCTGGTAACGCTCATCGGTGAAGCGGGCAATGATCAAATCGAGCTTTTTATGCTCGAGCATTTCCAGCAGTTGATTGCTGGTCTGCTCAATCACTTCGATGGACAACATAGGGCGGTCCAGCTTGATGCGGGTGATGGCCTCGGGCAGCACGACTGAGGTCGCGGCGAATATCGCGCCGACTTTCAAATGGCCATGTCCACCTTTGCGCAGCTTATTGAGCTGATCGACGAATGATTGCGTGTCGTCCAGTGTCATCCGCGCATAGCGGACAACAAACTCGCCCAACTCAGTCAAGACCATGCTGCGGGTTTGCCGTTCAAACAACGCAAAACCGAGCAACAACTCGATGTCGCGCAGCATCTTGCTGATGGCCGGTTGGGTCAGATTCATCAGCTCGGCAGTGGTATGCATGTTGCGGGTCCGGGCCAGTGTATCGACCAGCATCAGGTGCTTGATCTTGAGCCATTTGCTGACGCTGGCGAATGAAATCTCGTCGTTTTCCATAGGGCGCTCAATCTGATTGATAACAAAACGATATCAAATGCTGAAAATATGTCATTGGGATTTATCAACCAAGTCCACTAGTTTTTGTACCGTCGTCACCGAATTGACTTGGATCTCCTTATGCCCCATCTGAAATTGACTTGTGAAAACACTCTCCCAATCGATGCACTGCAAGGTACTCTGATTGGTCGTGCCTGGGTGCCTGGGGAGACAGCAGGCCCATCGCCGGTGGTCCTGCGCGCCGATGGCGTGTTTGATTTATCCCGGGAGTTCGCGACATTGAGCGATCTGCTGGAGAGCGCCTCACCGCTTGAGGCCGTTCGCAACACTCGCGGCCGATACATTGGGAGTGTTGAAGAACTGTTGGCCAATACGGGGTTGGAGTCTGATCCGGCCAAAGCTTTTCTGCTGCCACCGGCTGACCTGCAGGTGATCAAGGCCGCCGGTGTGACATTTGCCTCCAGCATGATCGAACGTGTCATTGAAGAGCAGGCGGGTGGTGATGCGGCCAAGGCCGAGAAGGTACGCAGCCTTGTCACGGCGGCTATCGGTGACAACCTGCGCTCGATCAAACCCGGTTCGACCGAAGCGGCCCGGCTAAAGGGTGTGTTGATAGAGCAAGGCCTTTGGTCGCAATATCTCGAGGTGGGCATCGGCCCTGACGCCGAGATATTCACCAAGGCGCCGGTCCTTGCTTCCGTCGGCAGTGGCAGTGAGATTGGTATTCATCCTAAATCCAAATGGAACAACCCTGAGCCGGAAATCGTCCTGGCGGTGAACAGCCGTGGCCAGGTACACGGCGCTACCTTAGGCAACGACGTCAATCTGCGCGACTTCGAAGGCCGTAGCGCCTTACTGCTGAGCAAGGCCAAGGACAACAATGCGTCTTGCGCGATCGGTCCGTTTATTCGCCTGTTCGACGAAGGCTTCTCTCTGGATGATGTGCGCCGTTGCGTGGTCGACCTGGACGTCGTAGGTGATGACGGTTTCACTCTGCGCG
>DQGF01000554.1:18150-20253 GCA_003525045.1 Pseudomonas sp.
TTCTGCGCGGCACCAGTTCGATGGAGCAGATCAGTCGCGACCCGCTGGAGTTGGTGGCCCAGACTGTGGGCAGCGATCACCAGTACCCGGACGGCTTCATGCTGTTCCTCGGCACCCTGTTCGCCCCGACGCAAGACCGTGAAGAGCCGGGCAGTGGCTTCACCCACAAGCAGGGCGATAGTGTCAGCATCGGCAGTCCGCTGCTGGGCGTTCTGCACAATCGCGTCACCTACAGCAATGAAGCCACACCCTGGACGTTTGGCCTGCGTGCATTGATGGGCAACCTGGCCGCTCGCGGTCTGGTGGCAGGTAAATCTCTCCACTGATTTACCTGCCAGGAGTTCCTGGTAGATAAAGCACAGTGGTCGCTGGACATCTAATAACAAGGCACACAAATGACGACCAAAAATACAATAAGACCAGATCATGCGGCAGCTATCGAGAGCGCCATCGCCAAGTGCCGATGGAAGCTGTTGCCGTTCCTCGCCTTAATGTTCGCCCTGGCAATGATCGATCGCTCCAACGTTGGCTTCGCCAAGGCGGCGCTGCAAACCGATATCGGTTTGAGCAATGCCGCCTTCGCTCTGGGGGCCGGCATTTTCTTCATTGGTTATGCGATCTTCGAAGTCCCAAGCAACCTCATGTTGCACCGGGTCGGTGCAAGAGTCTGGCTCAGCCGGATCATGATCACCTGGGGGCTGGTGTCCGCCGCCATGATGTTCACCCGGGATGAAACAACGTTTTACGTGCTGCGTTTTCTGCTCGGCGTGGCCGAGGCGGGGTTTTCCCCTGGTGTCATCCTGTACCTGACCTATTGGTTTCCGGCCCAGCGTCGCGGTCAGGCTATCGGGATCTACTATTTCGGCCTGCCAATGGCCTTGATGCTGGGCAGTCCGTTGTCGGGTTGGTTGCTGGAAATGCATGGCATGTTCAATCTGACCAACTGGCAATGGATGTTCCTGGTGGAAGGCCTGGCCGCTGTCATCGTGGGGATCATTGCGCTGTTCTACCTCAAGAGTAAGCCGCAGGACGCCCCTTGGCTGACCCGCGAGGAAAAAGCCGCCCTGAGCCAGGAGCTCGAGGCTGAAGACAAGCTCAAACTGGCCCATGGACCGAGCAACCTGCTGGGTCTGGTTCGCAACAAGCGCGTGCTGAAGTTCATCCTGATCTACTTCAGCGTTCAGGTCAGTGTGTACGGGGTCATCTTCTATCTGCCGACGCGAATCGCCGAGCTGTTGGGCACTACGATCGGTTTCAAGGTGGGCATGTTCATTTCCCTGCCATGGCTGTGTGCCGCCGTCGCCATGTACTTTGTGACGCGTTATGCCGACCGGCGGGGGGCGCACCTGAAAATGGCGATGTGCATGCTGGGCATGGCAGCCCTGGGTATTGCTGCCTCGGCATTGCTCAACAGTTTTGCTCCGGTCCTGCTGGCTTTCTGCTTCGCAGCGGCCGGTTTCGTGACTGTTCAGCCGCTGTTCTGGACCCTGCCTACCGGCTATCTGGGAGGGGTTGCCGCTGCAGGCGGTATTGCTCTGATTGGCTCCATGGGCAATATCGGCGGCTTCGTCGCGCCCATGCTCAAGGCCAATATGGAGGTCTGGTTCACTGATCCCCGTGCAGGCATGTTGTCACTGTCGGCTGCGGGGCTGGTTGGGGTTTATCTGCTATGGACGTTGCGTGCGCCGAAGGGGCAAGCGCTGGCAGATCAAGGTGCTTTGGTCGGGGTTGCGAGTCATGGCCGGGCACCCTCGAACTCTTGAAAGAACAGGTTCGCAAATAGACCGATAAAAATCGCCGAAGCCTTCACGGGCTTCGGTTTTTTTGTCTCTTTAAAGGACGCCTATTTGATCGGCGGCGAATTATGCCAGAGCGCCTGGCAGGTATCTCCCCGGCCGTGCAGCGCATTCAGGCGGATCTGTTCAGCCAGGGCCACCAGGCAGAAACGCGCAATGCCGCGCTCCTCGCCAAGGGCGAACAGCGCCTCCAGCAGGTCATGGCCACGGTGGGCCTGACCCTGCAAAGCGGCCAGGCGGGAGGCAGTGACAAATCCCAGCACAATGGCATCCGGCGAGGATAGACGCTCGACCACATCCAGGCGCA
>DQGF01000554.1:20549-21032 GCA_003525045.1 Pseudomonas sp.
GCTCGACCACATCCAGGCGGTTGGCGAGCACCGTCGCGGCTTCCTGAATTTCGTCTCGTTCGAACAGCACTGTAGCCAGTCCACAGGCCAGCCTTAGCGCCGAACTGCGCCGGCCGATGTCTTGCTCGGCCCGCACCAGGCTATCGCGAAAAGCGACCTCGGCCGGTTGCATGCGGCCCTCGAACAGGTAGCTCAAGCCCGCCCCCCAGCCGCCGCTCCCGCGAATTGCATCGAGCCCCGAGCTCCACGCATAGTGGGGCGCACGCTGCAAAATGCGCCGGGCTTTCTCCGGCTGGCCCTGGAAGAGCGTCAAGCGGGCGATCTGGATGGCAAGGATGGCTTGTAATTTAATCGACAGGGCAGGCTCTGCGTTCACCCAGTGGTCAATGATCGCCAGCGATTCGTCCGGCCGGTCGGCAAAGTAGGCTGCGGTAGCAGCAATCATCGCCGCTTCGCAGCGCGACTCTTCATTCGCGTTCGGGT
>DQGF01000554.1:21327-29638 GCA_003525045.1 Pseudomonas sp.
GTTCGGGTCCTGTTGGATGCCGTCGATCAGCCTGTCCGCTTCCATGTGCCTGTCGCTCATCGCCAGCGACCAGGCCGCTCGCGGTGCCCAGTTTGAAGCCTTCGACCAAGAGAGGACGGCGTCTATCGGCACGTCTTTTATGTTCTGGCCGACAAGGCTGGCCTGCCACTCCCTTACATAGCCCCCCATAAAGATCATCCCCCCCATCGAGAGGGGGGTTGTCTGGTGCAGACCCGATAGGGTGAGTTCCACGTTGCGTCTGCAGTGCAGATCGAATGTTCCGGCCGCATGTGGCACTGCGTGACACCTGTTCGATAAGCGACGTGCTGTCGCGTGTCGGCTATCGAGGGAAATTCCATGAGTCAAAGAGTGCTGATTGCGGGGGTGGGTATGACTCCGTTTGTCCCGCTGGGCGCTGGCGAAAGTACCGCCGTGCTGGCAGGGCGGGCGATTCGCCTGGCACTTGACGATGCGCGCATTGACTACGATCTGGTCGATCAGGTGTTCGCCGCTTGTGTCAGCGGTGCGGTCGGTTGCAGCGAAGAGGCCTTGGCCGAAACGGGCCTTACCGGCATTCCTGTGTTCACGGTCCGGGACGGCTGCGTAGCGGCGACCAGTGCATTTCAGTTGGCGCGCCATAGCGTGTTATGCGGCGAGGCCGAATGCGCGTTGGTGCTGGGATTCGAAAGCATGCCGGCGAACGTTTCCAACCGGGCGTTTTTCGGCCTGGACGATTTGGCGCCGCAAGCGTGGGGCAGCCTCGAGCACAGTGACGCCGCCCTGGCTTTTCTTGCTCGCCGTCAGCAACCGGCCGCGCTGTTCGCCGCCCAGACCAGCTGGTTGTTGACTCGCATGGGCGTGGCTCAGTCCAGCTTCGAACAGGTGCTCAGCCAGGCCCGGACACAGGCCAGTGTCAATCCCCTGGCCGTACTGAATCATGGCGCCGCGCTCGATGGCTGGCTGGCGCCCTATCTCTGCCCACCGGCATGCGGGGCGGCGGCGGTGCTGCTGTGCAGTCCGGCATTTCTCGCTCGTTATGGCGCCCGGGGTGGGGTGGCGGTGCTGTCCAGCGTGCGCGGCAGTGACACCGCCTCTGAGCAGGAGTCCGGTTGCGTACTGGATGTGTTGGGGCGTGCCGCGACTCGCCGCGTCGCCCAGCAAGCCTACGAACTGGCCGGACTCGGTGCCGACGAGATCGAAGTGGTCGAGCTGCACGACCAGAGTGTCGGCGACTTCATGGTCTACAGCGCCGCCCTGGGTTTGTGCGAGGAAGACCAGATCGACACGTTCGTGCGTGAACGCCGCAATGTCCGAGGCGCACAGGTTGCCATCTGTGCCTCGGGTGGCCTGCTCGGTCGCGGTCACGCCCCCGGCGCAACGGGGTTGGCGCAAATCGCTGAACTGGTCTGGCAACTGCGCGGCACCGCAACACATAGACAACGCCAAGGTGCCCGGACGGCACTTCAGCACAGCGCGGCCCTGGGACGCGCCGTGGCGGTAACCATCCTGCAACGCACATAAGGACAGCGTCGCAGGCCGATTCAATGCATTTTCATGAACATCAGAGAAGGTGAGATGAACAATAACAATAAGATCTGCCAAACAAACTTGCGTCGAGGACTTCTGGCTTCAGCGATCCTGACCGGGTTGGGTATCGGGCCCGTGCAGGCCCTGGAAATCCCTACCGGCAACGAAGACCTGGCCGTGCGTTTCGACAACACCTTCAAGTTCAACTATGCCCAGCGGGTCGAAAGTCCGAACAGCAAGTTGGCCAATTCGTGGAACAACAACGACGGTAACCGTAACTTCTCCTCGGGCAGTGCCGTGTCCCAGCGCCTGGATGTGCTCTCGGAACTGGACGTGGTCTACAAGCAAAAGGCCGGCTTTCGCGTCAGCGCCAACACCTGGTATGACCACGCCTACGACAACGTAGGCAGCGACAACGCGGCAACCAATCAGCTCAACCACGGCGTGCCGGACTCACGGCATATCAGCGGTTACGCCGATCGCTATTACAACGGACCCTCGGCCGAGATCCTCGATGCCTTTGTCTTCGGCAGCATGGAAGTCGGTGAAGAATCGATGCTCAGCGCCAAGCTCGGCAAGCACACCCAATACTGGGGTGAAAGCATCCTGGCCTTTGCCCACGGCAACAGCTATGGCCAGTCCGGCCTGGACATTTCCAAGGCGTTGGCGGTACCAGGCACCGAAGCCAAGGAACTGTTCATTCCGCGCAATCAGCTGTCCACCAGTCTGACGGTCAGCCCGGAGCTGACCCTCGGTGCGCAGTACTTCCTCGACTGGGACGCCGCGCGCCTGCCGGAGTCGGGTACGTACCTGGGTTTCAACGATGGCATCCAGAATGGCGGGCATAACCTGGCGCTGATCGGCGGCGTCAACCCGTTCTTCGGTGCTCCCGGCCCAATCGGTGCCAATCAGTTTCTGCGCCTGAGCAACGGCCATACCTTCACCCCGGACAAGCACGGCGACTTCGGTTTGATGGCCAAGTGGAGCCCGGAATGGCTGGACGGCACCTTGGGTGTTTACTACCGCAATACCTCCGATATTTTGCCCAACCTGGCGCTGCAACCGACCGCCGTCGGCCCGGCGCAGCTGATCTCCGGCAACATCGGCAGCTACAACCAGTTCTACGTCGATGACATCGATATCTACGGCATCAGTCTGTCGAAAAGCATCGCCGGGGTCAGCGTCGGTTTTGACCTGAACTACCGCGAGAACATGCCGCTGGCCAGTGTGCCCGGCTCTGTCAGCCCGGCTGCAGCCGCCGCCGGCTTGCCCGGTTTCATCGGCAGCTTCGATGGCGAAAACGGCGTGGCCCGCGGCAACACCGTGCACGCGGTGCTCAACGGCCTGACCACCTTTGGCGACACGCCTTTGTGGGACAGCTCCTCGTTGCTGGTCGAGCTTGGCTACAGCCGCTGGCTGAAGGTGACCGACAACAAGCAACTGTTCAAGGGTGAGGACTGGTACCACGGCACCGACAAGGTCACCAAGGACAACTACATCCTCGGCGTCAATTTCAACCCGACCTGGTACCAGGTGTTCCCCGGCATCGATATGTACATGCCGATGACCTACAACGTCGGGCTCAACGGCAACTCCGCCGTCCAGCTCGGCGGTAACGAGGACGCCGGCAGCTACTCGGTCGGCATCGGCATGGATGTGCGCAGCCAGTACCGCTTCGACCTGAAGTACGTGGACAACTTCGGTCCGTTCGATACCTGTGACTCCGCCGGCAGCGCTGGCAATCCGGGAGACGGCGCAGCACCGGGCGCCAACGGCCAGTACAACTGCGCCGTTGGTCAAACCACCGCCTTCGGCGGAACCCCATCGCAGCTCAAGGATCGCGGCATGGTCACTTTCACCTTCAAAACGACTATCTGATCGAACCGTTGCTCAGCAACAGGAGATATTCCATGAAATTCGTCAAATCAGTTCTGGCCACCACCTTGGCGTTGGCCGTCGCCGGCGGCGCACATGCAGCCGTTTCCCCGGACCAGGCAGCCAAGCTCGGCACGACTTTGACCGGTGTCGGTGCCGAAAAGGCCGGCAACGCCGACGGTAGCATCCCGGCTTACAGCGGTGGCCTGACCACGGCACCCGCTTCCTTCCAGAAGGGCAGTTCCTTTCGTCCCGACCCGTTCGAGGCTGAAAAGCCAAGGCTGGTGATCAACAGCAAGAATGCCAGCGAATACAACGGCAAGCTGACCGCATCGACCCAGGAATTGCTCAAGCGTTACCCGTCCTTTCGCGTTGATGTGTTCCCGACCCACCGTACCGTGGGCCTGCCGCAACGAGTGCTGGACAATACTGCCAAAAACGCCGTGGGGACTAAGTCACTCGAAGGTGGCGTAGCTCTGGAAAACGCGTTGCCGGGCATACCCTTCCCGATCCCCGGTGATGGCAATGAAGCCATGTGGAACCATCTGCTGCGCTTTCAGGGGCATGCCCTCAATATCAAGTACGACAACTGGAACGTCGATTCTTCCGGTCGCGCAACCCTGGCCACCACCAGCAACGGCTACCTTGAATACCCCCTGTATGAACCGTCCCGCACGGAACCGGCAAAAGAGAGCGATCTGTTCTTCAAGACCAAGCTCTATTACCAGGGCCCGGCCCGTCGCGCCGGCGAGGCGATTTTGCTCAACGACGCGGTCAACCCGCTGAAGCAACCGCGCCGTGGCTGGCAGTACTTGCCCGGGCAACGCCGCGTCAAGTTGGCACCGGATCTGGCCTACGACACGCCGAACCCAGGTACGGCCGGTAGCTCCACCTATGACGATGCCTGGGTGTTCAACGGTGCGCTGGACCGGTACGACTTCAAGCTGATCGGCAAGAAGGAGATGGTCGTTCCGTACAACACCTACAAGCTCAACTACCACGACA
Organism: Pseudomonas sp.; assembly: GCA_003525045.1. Lineage (GTDB taxonomy): Bacteria > Pseudomonadota > Gammaproteobacteria > Pseudomonadales > Pseudomonadaceae > Aquipseudomonas. Next base: position 25,735 of record DQGF01000554.1, read on the forward strand.
AAGCGGCGGACATCACCACGCCGAACCATGTCAACCCCGACCTGGTGCGCTGGGAACTGCACCGTGTCTGGGTCGTCGAAGCGACGCTGAAGCCGGGCAAGCGCCACATCTACAGCAAACGTACCTTCTACCTCGACGAGGACAGCTGGATCGCCCTGGCGTCCGACGAATATGACGCCAATGGCAAGCTGTACCGAGGCTCCTTCGCGCACATGGCCTACAGCTACGACGTGCAGGCGCCGAATTCGGACAACTTCATGACCTACGACTTCGTCGCGGGTAGTTACAGCATCTCTGGTGTTTACGGCCCTTACGGCGGCATCAAGTACATCGAAGCGCTCTCCAAAGCTCAGTGGGCACCGGAGTCGCTGGCCGGCGCGGGTATCCGTTAACCGAACTCCATAGCGTCACTTTCCACCGGGAAGCGGTAGCGCTTGCCGGTGGCTTTTTTATCCGGGAAACAGCTATGAATAACTTCAAGTGGATGGCGTTTGCCGCACTGGCTGCGGCGCTGGCGCTGCCGTTCACCCGCCCCGTGGTCGCGGCAGAATTTGCCGATACCCTGGACAGTCCGGCCATCCAGAGTGAAAAGGCGGTCCAGGGCGCGTTCACCGGGCTGACCAGTGCTGGAAACCGCCTGGTCGCGGTCGGCCAGCGCGGGCACATTTTTTATTCGGACGATAACGGTCAGCAGTGGCACCAGGCTCGGGTACCGGTCAGCTCCGACCTGGTGGCCGTGCATTTTCCAACAACGCGCCAAGGCTGGGCCGTCGGCCACGATGGGGTGGTGTTGCACAGCAGCGATGGCGGTGAAACCTGGAGTCGTCAATTTGACGGCCGCAAGGTCGGCCCGACATTGCTCGCGTATTACCAACAACAGGCCGCGATGCGCCCGGATGACGAGTCGATTGCAAACGTGCTGATCGAGTCCCGGCGCATGACAGAGGAGGGCGCCGACAAACCGTTTCTCGATGTCTGGTTCGAAAACGACCGCGTCGGCTACATCGTCGGCGCCTTCAACCTGATCTTCCGTACCGACGACGGTGGTCAAAGCTGGACCCCCTGGCTTGATCGCACAGAGAATCCTGCTGCGCTGAACCTGTACGCGCTGCGTCCGGTCGGCAATGAGCTGTTCATCGTCGGCGAACAAGGCCTGGTGCTCAAGCTTGACCCGGCAACCCAGCGTTTCATTGCTACCCCGACACCCTACAACGGCACCTTCTTCGGTATCACCGGCAAACCCGGTGCGGTGCTGGTCTTCGGCCTGCGCGGCAATGTGTATCGCAGCGTCGATGGCGCTGCCAGCTGGAGTCAGGTCGAGCTTGGCCTGCCTTCGAGCATCACCGCCAGTACGGTCACCCACGATGGGCGAATCGTGCTGCTGAGCCAGGCCGGCCATGTACTGGTCAGCGTCGACGACGGTGCCAGCTTCAAACTGCAGCCACAAAACGGCCTGGCGCCGGTGGCCGCGGCCCAGGTATCGGGTTCCGGTGCGCTGGTGCTCTCCGGTGTTCGTGGCCTGCGTCAGCTACCCCTCGAATAAGCCCACTGTCGTATAACAAAAGAGACAAGAACGTTATGGGTAATTACGAACTCGATACGATGCCGGTGATCCGCGAGCTCAAGGGCTTCGATGCGCGCTCCGGCAACCTGCTTGAACGGCTGATTTTCAACAACCGCTTGCTAGTGGTGCTGACCTGCCTGATCGTCACCGTCGTGCTGGGCTATTTTGCGGCCACCCGGCTGACGCTGACGGCCAGCTTCGAGAAGATGCTGCCGCAGAGCCAGCCATTCATCAAAAACTACCTGGACAATCGCCAGTCCCTGCGCGGGCTGGGTAATGCCGTGCGGGTGGTGGTGGAAAACAGCGAAGGCGACATCTACGACCCGCAGTACCTTGAGGTGCTCAAGCAGGTCAACGACACTTTGTTCATTACGCCGGGCGTCGACCGGGCCTGGATGAAGTCGTTATGGACGCCGGCCGTGCGCTGGACCGAAGTGACCGAGCAGGGCTTCCAGGGCGGGCCGGTGATGCCGGACGCCTACGACGGATCGGCCAAGGGAGCCGAGCAGCTGCGTCAGAATATTGCCCGCTCGGGTATCGTCGGCAGTCTGGTGGGTAACAACTTCAAGTCGAGCATGATCTTCGTGCCGTTGCTGGAGAAGGACCCGGTCACCGGCGAAGCCATCGACTACCACGCCTTTTCGCGCATGCTCGAACAACAGCTGCGCAACCAATACGAGTTCGCCGGTAGTGCCGCAGCTCATGGCCAGGGCGAGGAGGGCAAGGGGCCAATCAAGATCCGTGTGATCGGCTTTGCCAAGCTGGTCGGCAACCTGCTGGATGGCCTGATGCTGGTGATGATGTTCTTCGGCGCCGCCGCACTGATCGCCACCGCCATCATTTTCTGCTTTACCCGCTGCATACGCAGCACCGCGCTGGTAATCCTCTGTTCGGTGATTGCGGTGGCCTGGCAACTCGGACTGGTCACTCTGTTCGGCTATGCACTCGATCCCTTTTCGATCCTGGTGCCGTTTCTGGTGTTTGCCATCGGCGTGTCCCATGGCGCGCAGAAGATGAACGGCATCATGCAGGATGTCGGACGCGGCACCCATCAGCTGGTCGCAGCGCGCTACACCTTCCGTCGTCTGTTTCTGGCCGGGCTTACCGCGCTGCTGGCCGATGCTGTCGGCTTTGCCGTGCTGATGCTGATCGACATCCCGGTGATCCAGGACCTGGCGGTCACCGCCAGTATCGGCGTCGCCGTGCTGATCTTCACCAACCTGGTGCTGTTGCCGGTGCTGCTGTCGTATTGCGGTGTGAGCCCCAAGGCGGCCGCCCGTACCCTGCGCCAGGAAGACAAGGAGCTGCAGGGCAAGGGCCTGGGCAATCTCTGGAGTTTTCTTGACCGTTTCACCGAGCGTCGCTGGGCGACCGGTGCGGTCGTGGTGGCGGGCCTGCTGGCAGTGGGCGGCTTCATGGTCAGCACCCAATTGAAGATCGGCGACCTCGATCCGGGAGCCCCGGAGCTGCGCGCCGACTCACGCTATAACCGCGACAACGCTTACATCACCGCCAATTACTCGCTGTCCAGCGACCAGTTCGCCGTGATGATCAAAACCGCCAGCGAAGGCTGCCTGAAGTACGAAACCCTGGTCGAGGCCGACCGTCTCGGCTGGTTGCTGCAGCAGCAACCGGGCGTGCAAACCACGGTGTCGCTGGTCAATGCCGTACGGCAGATCACATCGGGTTCTTATGAAGGTAACCCGAAAATGCTGACCATCGCACGTAACCAGGATGTGTTGAACTACGGCGCGCAGCAGGCTTCGGTCAATAACCCCGATCTGTTCAACAACGATTGTTCGATGATGCCGGTGGTGGCCTACCTTGCCGACCACAAGGCCGAGACCCTCGACAATGTGGTCAAGGTCGCCGATGCCTTCGCCCGCGAACACAGCAACGATGATCGTCAATTCATGCTCGCCGCCGGCAGTGCGGGCATCGAGGCGGCGACCAACATCGTGGTGCGCGAAGCCAACCGCACCATGCTGTTCTACGTATACGGCGCGGTGATCGTGCTCTGTTTCATCACCTTCCGCAGCTGGCGCGCAGTGGTGGTGGCCGTGGTGCCGTTGATGCTGACCTCGATCCTCTGCGAGGCCTTGATGGTCTGGCTCGGCATGGGTGTGAAAGTGGCCACGCTGCCAGTGATCGCCTTGGGCGTGGGCATCGGCGTCGACTACGCACTGTACCTGCTCAGCGTGCAGCTGACCCAGCAACGTGCGGGTCTGTCCTTGACTGAGGCCTACAAGAACTCGGTGGCCTTCACCGGCAAAGTCGTCGCCCTGGTGGGCATTACCCTGGCGGCGGGCGTCATCACCTGGGCCTGGTCGCCGATCAAGT
>DQGF01000554.1:29928-30238 GCA_003525045.1 Pseudomonas sp.
CTGGGCCTGGTCGCCGATCAAGTTCCAGGCAGACATGGGCATCCTGCTGACCTTCATGTTCATCTGGAACATGGTGGGGGCGCTGATACTGATCCCGGCGCTGTCGCATTTCCTGCTTTGCAGCCCGCGACATGTCATGTCCAGGGCCCAATCCACAGCAATGGAATCCTTCCAAAACAAGTCAACGACGCAATCCGCTGAGGTCGCGGCACCTGTCAATCAGGGCGTGGTCAATGCCCTAACAATTCGAGAGCCATTCCATCATGAGTGATTACAAAGCACCCCTACGCGATATGCGCTTCGTCCTCAA
>DQGF01000004.1:0-131 GCA_003525045.1 Pseudomonas sp.
GGCATCTTCCCGTCGATCCTCGGTCACGAAGGTGGCGCCGTGGTTGAGGCGATCGGCGAGGGCGTAACCTCGGTTGCCGTTGGCGATCATGTGATCCCGCTGTACACCCCGGAATGCCGCCAGTGCAAATT
>DQGF01000004.1:425-5819 GCA_003525045.1 Pseudomonas sp.
CCGGAATGCCGCCAGTGCAAATTCTGCCTGTCGGGCAAGACCAACCTGTGTCAGGCCATTCGTGCGACCCAGGGCAAAGGCCTGATGCCGGACGGCACTACGCGTTTTTCCTACAAGGGCCAGCCGATTTTCCACTACATGGGTACCTCGACCTTCTCCGAGTACACCGTGTTACCGGAAATCTCCGTCGCCAAAATTCCTAAAGAAGCGCCACTGGAAAAAGTCTGCCTGTTGGGGTGCGGTGTCACCACTGGCATCGGCGCAGTTATCAATACTGCCAAGGTGAAACCGGGTGATACCGTCGCCATTTTCGGCCTCGGCGGCATCGGTCTGTCGGCAGTGATCGGCGCTGTCAAAGCCAAGGCTGCGCGAATCATCGCCATCGACATCAACCCGGCCAAATTCGAGATTGCCAAACAGCTGGGTGCAACCGATTGTGTAAACCCGAAGGATTTCGACCGTCCGATTCAGGAAGTCATCGTCGACATGACCGATGGCGGCGTCGACTATTCCTTTGAGTGCATCGGCAATGTGCAATTGATGCGTGCGGCACTTGAATGCTGCCACAAGGGTTGGGGCGAATCAGTGATCATCGGTGTGGCCGGTGCCGGTCAGGAAATCTCCACCCGTCCATTCCAACTGGTGACCGGTCGCGTCTGGCGCGGTTCGGCGTTCGGCGGCGTTCGTGGCCGTACCGAGTTGCCGAGCTATGTCGAAATGGCTGAAACCGGCGAAATCCCGCTGGATACTTTCATCACCCACACCATGGGCCTGGAAGATATCAACAAGGCTTTCGACCTGATGCACGAAGGCAAAAGCATCCGTAGCGTCATTCATTTCTGAGGTCGGTCATGAGCCTGGAAAATATCTCCTGCCAGAAGAGCTTCGGCGGCTGGCACAAACGCTACAGGCACCGCTCCGACGTGCTCGGCTGCGATATGGTGTTTGCCGTATACCTGCCACCGCAAGCGGAGCAGGGCGGCAAGCTGCCGGTGCTGTACTGGTTATCCGGCCTGACCTGCACCGACGAGAACTTCATGCAAAAGGCCGGCGCCATGCGCATGGCCGCCGAGCTGGGGTTGATCATCGTCGCGCCGGACACCAGTCCTCGCGGCCCTGATGTGCCGGGTGATCCGGATGGTGCCTGGGATTTCGGTCTCGGTGCTGGTTTTTATCTGAATGCGACCCAGGAACCCTGGTCGCGGCACTATCGGATGCATGACTATGTCGTGCAGGAATTGCCCGCATTGGTCGAAGCCCATTTCCCTGCGTCGGACAAGCGTGGCATCAGCGGTCACTCCATGGGCGGCCACGGCGCGCTGGTCTGTGCCTTGCGTAATCCGGGGCGTTATCAGTCGGTGTCTGCGTTCTCGCCGATCAACAATCCGATGGATTGCCCTTGGGGGCAGAAGGCCTTCTCTCGCTATCTGGGAGAAGACCGTTCGAAATGGCGCGAATGGGATGCCTGTGCATTGATTGCCGAGGCTGAAGAGAAATTGCCACTGCTGGTCGACCAAGGCGATCGCGACGATTTCCTGGCCACCCAGCTCAAGCCTGAAGCCTTGCAGCAGGTCGCCAAACTGGCCGGTCATCCGCTGACGTTGCGTCTGCAACCCGGCTACGACCACAGCTATTTCTTCATCGCGAGTTTCATCGACGACCACTTGCAGCATCACGGGCGCGCTCTAGGCGTCTAATGCAGGTAGAATCACGCCCTGACAAAAATCGGGGCGTTTTTTTATGCGTATTGGCCACGGCTATGATGTGCACCGTTTCGCTGATGGCGATTTCATTACTCTGGGCGGCGTGCGGATTGCACACGGCTTCGGGCTGCTCGCACACTCCGACGGTGACGTCCTGCTGCACGCCTTGAGCGATGCCTTGCTCGGCGCCGCGGCGCTGGGTGATATCGGCAAGCATTTCCCGGACACCGACCCGACCTTCAAGGGCGCCGACAGCCGTGTGCTGTTGCGTCACGTCGTCGCACTGATCCACGCCAAGGGCTGGAAAGTCGGCAACGTCGATAACACCATCGTCGCCCAGGCGCCGAAAATGGCCCCGCATATCGAATCGATGCGCGCGCTGATTGCCGCGGATCTACAAATTGAGTTGGATCAAGTGAACGTGAAAGCTACCACCACCGAAAAGCTCGGCTTTGTCGGTCGCGAAGAAGGCATTGCCGTGCATTCCGTTGCCTTGTTGCTGCGCGCATGAACGACCTGCAATTGCTCGGTCCGCGGGCCTACGGTGAAGCCCTCGGCACCGCCGTACTGAAAGCGACAGCGGAAGATTTTCAGGTCGATGAAGTCCTTGATATCCCCCTCAGTGGCGATGGCGAACACCTGTGGATCTGGGTGGAAAAGCGCGGGCTCAATACAGAAGAGGCAGCACGGCGGATTGCCAAGGCAGCGGGCGTGTCATTGCGCACCGTCAGTTACGCGGGCCTCAAGGATCGTCAGGCGCTGACTCGCCAGTGGTTCAGCGTGCAACTGCCGGGCAAGGCCGATCCTGATCTGTCGGCGGCGGAAAACGATACGCTGAAAATCCTCATGACCGGCCGGCACAAACGCAAGCTGCAACGCGGCGCTCACTCGGCCAATGGCTTCACGTTGCGACTGACGCAATTCGCTGGCGACAAAACGGCGATCGAAGAGCGTCTGCAACTGATCGCCAAGCAAGGTGTTCCCAATTATTTCGGCGCTCAGCGTTTCGGGTTTGACGGCGGCAACGTGGTCGATGCCCGTGCCTGGGCGGCGCGTAAAGCGTTGCCGGAGCAGCGCAACGTGCGCTCGCGCCTGCTTTCAACAGCCCGTAGTTTTCTGTTTAACCAGGTGTTGGCGGCACGCGTTGCCGATGGCAGCTGGCAGCATGCACAGGTCGGTGATCTGCTGGCCTTCACCGACAGCCGCAGCTTCTTTCCGGCAGGTGAAGCCGAGTGCAGTGACCCGCGTCTGGCGATTCTCGACCTGCACCCGACCGGTCCGCAATGGGGCGAAGGTGACTCGCCGGCCACGGGCGCTGTCCATGAACTGGAGCAGGTAATCGCCGCACGCGAGGCGGATCTGCGCGATTGGTTGATTAACGCCGGAATGAGCCACGAACGCCGCATCCTGCGGCTGCCCATTGGTGGGTTGACGTGGCATTATCCCGAGCCTGACATTCTGCAACTGGAATTCGTCCTGCCGGCCGGATGCTTCGCCACTGTATTGGTGCGCGAACTCGTCGATCTGGTGCCGGTGGGGCAGACGGACAGCCCATGCGTATTCTGATTTCTAACGACGATGGGGTAACCGCACCCGGTCTCGCCGCGCTTTATGCTGCGCTGGCGGATTACACCGAATGCGTGGTTATTGCCCCGGACCAGGACAAAAGCGGCGCCAGCAGTTCGTTGACGCTCGATCGACCGTTGCACCCGCAAACCCTGGCCAACGGCTTTATCAGCCTCAATGGCACTCCCACCGATTGCGTTCACCTGGGTCTCAATGGTTTGCTGGAGATCGAACCGGACATGGTGGTTTCAGGCATCAACCTGGGCGCCAATCTGGGGGACGATGTGCTGTACTCCGGCACCGTGGCCGCCGCCCTTGAAGGGCGTTTCCTGGAGCGCCCTTCGTTCGCCTTTTCGCTTGTCTCCCGGCAAGTGGAGAACCTTTCCACAGCCGCTTACTTTGCGCGCAAACTGGTAGAGGCTCACGCGGACCTCGAACTGCCACCGCGTACGGTGCTGAACGTGAACATTCCAAATTTGCCGCTGGACCATATCCGCGGAATACAGTTGACTCGCCTCGGCCATCGCGCCCGCGCTGCGGCGCCCTTGAAAGTGGTCGATCCCCGTGGCAAATCCGGTTACTGGATCGCCGCAGCAGGGGACGCCGAGGATGGCGGCCCGGGCACTGATTTCCATGCGGTGATGCAGGGCTATGTTTCGATTACCCCGCTGCAACTGGATCGCACCTTCAATGATGCCTTCAGAAGTCTCGATGGCTGGCTGGAGGGGCTGCGCTAATGGCTCCCGAACAACATCATATGCTGCATCGCGGCATCGGGATGACCTCTCAACGGACCCGTGAAAGGCTGATTCAGCGGTTGTACGAGGAAGGCATTTCCAACGCCAAGGTGCTGGAAGTGATCCGCCGTACTCCGCGTCACCTGTTCGTCGATGAGGCGCTGGCCCACCGTGCCTATGAAGACACGGCATTGCCGATCGGTAATAACCAGACGATCTCCCAGCCTTATATGGTGGCGCGCATGAGCGAGCTGCTGCTGGAGGCAGGTCCTCTGGACAAAGTGATGGAAATTGGCACGGGGTCCGGTTATCAGACGGCGATCCTGTCGCAACTGGTCGAACGGGTGTTTTCGGTCGAGCGCATCAAGGTTCTGCAGGACCGGGCCAAGGAACGTCTGGTCGAGCTTAACTTGCGCAACGTGGTGTTTCGCTGGGGCGATGGCTGGGAGGGCTGGCCGGCGCTGGCGCCGTACAACGGCATTATCGTCACCGCTGTGGCGACTGAAGTTCCTCAAGCGTTGCTCGATCAGTTAGCGCCCGGGGGGCGGCTGGTGATTCCGGTCGGGTCCGGCGAGGTTCAACAGTTGATGTTGATCATTCGGGAAGAGCAGGGCTTTTCCAGGCGCGTTCTCGGGTCTGTGCGCTTCGTTCCACTGCTCAATGGGCCGCTGGCCTGAGCTTTTGTTTCGGCGCGCTGAATTCTCTTCGATTGCCCCTGTCTTACAGCGGCATCGATCGATTAAACGGGATTCATCGTCAAGCAGCAAACGTGTGCGCCAAACCATTTTGCTTCATTAAGGTAAAGCCAGCACGGCCCGTTATACTTGACATTTTCGTGCCGGAACACGGCAATCCACATTTTCAGCCACCACAAAGGGAGCGGCGGGTGAGTCTCACAGTCATTGCGCAGCGAATGGGTATAACGAGCTTTCAGCGCCTGGTGACTGGCCTCGTCTTGAGTACCTTGCTGGTCGGTTGTTCCAGCAACAAATCGAGCGACGTACGCATCGTCGATCGCAACAAAGCCGTCGCCCAGCGTCCGGCAGTGACCACTGGCCAGTACGTTGTTCGACCTAAAGACACCCTGTTCTCCATCGCCTTTCGCTACGGCTGGGACTACAAGGCCTTGGCCGCGCGAAACAACATTCCGGCGCCTTACACGATCCATCCGGGTCAGACGATTCGCTTTGATGGTCGCACCGGTTCAACGCCGACAACTCTGGTCAGTTCGTCCAATTCAACGCCATCTTCATCGAGTAAAACCACGGTCTTTCGTCGTCCGGTTACAGGTGATACCACCAGCACGGCGGTGGTTGTACCGTCCGTCGCGAACAAGCCAGCACCTGTTCCGATGCCTGCGGCAGGCCCGGCCCCGACCGGCTGGGGAG
>DQGF01000004.1:6135-6390 GCA_003525045.1 Pseudomonas sp.
CCCGACCGGCTGGGGGTGGCCATCTAATGGCATTCTCATTGGTAAATTCTCTTCAAACGGCAGTTTGAATAAAGGAATTGATATCGCCGGGGATTTGGGACAGCCTGTTTTAGCTGCGTCTGATGGGACGGTGGTATACGCCGGGAGTGGCTTAAGGGGCTACGGCGAATTAGTCATCATCAAACACAGCGATACCTACGTCAGTGCCTACGGACATAACCGCAGGCTGTTGGTTCGGGAGGGGCAGCAGGTCAA
>DQGF01000004.1:6685-6892 GCA_003525045.1 Pseudomonas sp.
GTTCGGGAGGGGCAGCAGGTCAAAGTCGGACAGACAATTGCTGAAATGGGGTCCACGGGTACAGACCGGGTGAAACTGCACTTTGAGATTCGCCGACAGGGTAAACCTGTAGATCCGCTGCAATTCCTGCCACGTCGTTGATCGCTATCCAGCCTGTTCCGTCGCGTAGAGGGAACAGGCTCCTGCGTTGCCAAGGATAAAGGCGCC
>DQGF01000004.1:7194-7361 GCA_003525045.1 Pseudomonas sp.
GCGTTGCCAAGGATAAAGGCGCCGCTTGAGCTTGAGGTCGAACTCACCAAAGGACTATAACAATGGCTCTCAGTAAAGAAGTGCCGGAGTTTGACATCGACGATGAGGTTCTCCTTATGGAGACCGGCATCGATACGGATCCGATGTCGAATGATGAAGGGGCTGCT
>DQGF01000004.1:7678-8016 GCA_003525045.1 Pseudomonas sp.
CACCTTCCGTTCGTGCCAAATCCAAACACTCCGCCACGTTGAAGCAGCACAAGTACATTGATTACACGCGGGCACTCGATGCCACGCAGTTGTACCTCAATGAGATCGGCTTTTCCCCTCTGCTATCCCCCGAAGAAGAAGTTCATTTTGCGCGCTTGTCGCAAAGTGGAGATCCGGCCGGGCGCAAACGCATGATTGAAAGTAACCTGCGGCTGGTGGTGAAAATCGCTCGGCGTTACGTCAATCGTGGCCTGTCGTTGCTGGACCTGATCGAAGAGGGCAACCTCGGCTTGATCCGGGCGGTGGAGAAGTTCGATCCGGAACGCGGTTTCCGCTTC